>NZ_JBHYRR010000040.1:0-21939 GCF_047974155.1 Megasphaera jansseni
TGGGTAGCTACGTCGGGGACGGATAAACGCTGAAAGCATCTAAGCGTGAAACCAGCCTAGAGATGAGGTTTCTCATTACATTAGTAAGTAAGGTCCCACAAAGACGATGTGGTTGATAGGCCGGGAGTGGAAGTACAGCGATGTACGGAGCGGACCGGTACTAATAGACCGAGGACTTGACTACGAAGAAGGTTCGAAAAGGAAAAACATTTTTATGCAGTTGTCAGGATACGAAAATCCTGAAACAACATAATTCAGTGGCGATAGCTGCGGGGATCCACCTGTTCCCATGCCGAACACAGCAGTTAAGCCCGCAAACGCCGAAAGTACTTGGGGGGAGGCCCCCTGGGAGGATAGGAAGCCGCTGATTCAGAAAAAAAGCACTAGCAAACGCTAGTGCTTTTTTTGTTGTCTGTATTTAGATTTCATGACTAGTGGAGACTAAGTGGCTTCCTATCCGACCAGGGTCCCCTGGGATAAGCAGGGAACCGGTTTGGAAGGAGCCTGCGACGCACAAAACCGAGTGAGTCGCTTATGCCGAATCTCGTGACCTGATGGAGTGAGCGTGTACAGCCAGACAGCAGAGACATGGATTCGGCGGGATAGGGGGAAAAGCGTAGTTTGTGGTTTGTAGTTTGTAGTTAGTGAGTAGTAAGCGGCTTCCTATCCGAGCAGGGTCCCCTGGGATAAGCAGGGAACCGGTTTGGAAGGAGCCTGCGACGCACAAAACCGCGTGAGTCGCTTATGCCGAATCTCGAGACCTGATGGAGTGAGCGTGTACAGCCAGACAGCAGAAACCTGGATTCGGCGGGATGAGGGGCTGTTAGCCGTCAGCCGTCAGCAGTTAGCAAGGGCTCCCACCTGGGCGCCCGTTCGGAATTATGGGATACCCATCATACATGACCGGTGATGGGAGACACGGCGGTTTCCTATCCGAGGATAAGCAGGGAACCGGTTTGGAAGGAGCTTGCGACGCGTAAAACCGCGTGAGTCGCTTATGCCGAATCTCGAGACCTGATGGAGTGACCGCGTACAAGCCAGACAGCAGGAACCTGGATTCGGCGGGATAGGGGGCTGTTAGCCGTCAGCAGCCAGCCATTAGCAGCCAGCAAGGGCGCCCATGTGGGGCGCCCTTGGTGAATAGTTCGTGGGAAGTGAGAGCTTTCCTGGTGTATTCTTTTATAATAATAACAATTCTCATAAAATACTATGCGAATGGGCCTCTTGTATTGTATAATATAGCTGTAAACATACTGATTATATAGTATTTACTATAGATTACACATCCTTGAAGGAGGCTTTATAATGAAAGATATTCGCATTGAAAAAGTAGTAGGCCGGGAAATTCTTGATTCGCGCGGCAATCCTACTGTACAGGCTGATGTTTGGTTGTCCGATGGGACGTTGGGCCGCAGTGCTGCGCCCAGCGGAGCCTCGACAGGGCAGTTTGAAGCCCTGGAATTGCGTGATGGCGATGCCCGGCGTTTTGGCGGCAAAGGGGTTACCCAGGCCGTCGGCCACGTCAATACGATTTTACAGGATGTCCTGAGAGGACAGAATCCGTTTGATACCTATGGTGTCGACAGCCTGATGATTCATGCAGACGGGACGGACGACAAGTCACGGCTCGGCGCCAATGCCATCTTAGCAGTATCGCTGGCCTGCGCCCGTGCTGCAGCGGCTTCCCTGGGGATTCCCCTTTATCGTTTTCTCGGTGGTGTCAATGGCAATTGCCTGCCCGTACCGATGATGAATATTCTGAATGGCGGGGCTCATGCGGCCAATACCGTCGACGTTCAGGAATTCATGATTATGCCGGCCGGAGCTCCTTCTTTCCGGGAAGGCCTGCGCTGGTGCGCTGAAGTCTACCATGCCCTGGCAGCCCTCCTGAAAGGGAAAGGCCTTGCCACTTCGGTCGGTGACGAAGGCGGTTTTGCCCCTGACTTAGCCAGTGATGAAGAAGCTATCCAGTACATCCTCCAGGCCATTGAAAAAGCTGGCTATGAACCGGGGAAAGATTTTGTCCTGGCCCTCGACGCAGCTGCCAGTGAATGGAAAGGACCGAAACCGGGCGTCTATGTCCTGCCCAAGAGCGGTCAATCCTTTACGACGGATGAACTCATCGCCCATTGGCGGAAGCTTTCTCAGGCTTATCCCATTTATTCCATCGAAGATGGATTGGATGAAGAAGACTGGGATGGCTGGACGGCTTTGACCAAGGCCTTGGGACAGCGTGTACAGCTTGTCGGTGACGATTTATTCGTTACCAATACGAAACGCCTGGCCAAAGGGATTGCCCAGGGCTGCGGCAACGCCATCCTCATCAAGCTCAATCAGATCGGTTCCGTATCGGAAACATTGGAAGCTATCAAGATGGCGCACCGCGCTGGCTATCGGGCCATCGTTTCCCATCGGTCCGGGGAAACGGAAGATACTTCCATTGCTGATTTGGCCGTTGCACTGAATACGGCACAAATCAAGAGCGGTGCACCGAACCGCAGCGAACGCGTAGCGAAATACAACCGCTTGCTGCAGATTGAAGATGAGCTGGGCAGTCAGGGCACCTATCCTGGCTTCCAGGCATTTGGGATTCAGCGCGGCGTGTAATGGTCGTGTCCCCAGGCACAAACTTCATGTAGAATAGGCATCAGGGATTTCCCCAGTTCCGTCAGTCTGTATTCGACTTTAGGCGGGACTTGGGGATATTCTTTTCTGTAAATGATGCCGTCTCCTTCTAATTCTTTGAGCTGCTGGGACAGCATTTTATGACTGACTTTCCCCAAAGCTTTCTTCAGCTGGCCATAACGCATGACTTCTTTTTGCCAGAGCCAGAAGAGAATGTGCATTTTCCACTTTCCGACGAAGAGAGAACAAGCATAGGCAAAGGGTTCAATGTAAATTTGATCGTCATCTTTGTTCATTGCATACACTCCTTTCTGATAGTATAACATATAACGCAAGTATAAGAATACTTACTAAAAGGGGAGTACCTTACTTAATAGTGCGTTCTTGTACTATCGGCTTTCTGTCCTTATAATAAGTATTGTTAAGAGGACATGGAGTTTTTTTAGGAGGAATGAATGATGAAAGTATTGATGGTTAATGGTAGTCCCCATATCAAAGGCTGCACGTATACGGCATTGGAAGAAGTCGGCAAAGGATTGAAGGAACAAGGCGTTGATTATGAAATTTTCCAGTTAGGCGCCCGCCCGGTCCGCGACTGCATTGCCTGCAATAAATGCGGCGGCAACGGCTGTATCTTTAAAGATGATAATAACGATGCCGTCAATCGTTTCCTGGAAAAGGCCAAAGAAGCTGACGGATTCATCTTTGGCTCTCCCGTTTACTTCGCCCATCCCAGCGGACAGATTTTGTCTTTCCTGGACCGCGTTTTCTATTCGTCGGCAGTCGGGGAACTCTATCCGGTCTTTGCCGGCAAACCCGGTGCAGCTGTCGTTTCAGCCCGCCGCGGCGGTACGACGGCATCCATTGATGCCCTGAATAAATACTTCGGCATTGCTAGCATGCCCATCGTCCCGTCGACGTATTGGAACATGGTCCATGGCATGACGCCGGATGAAGTACGCAAAGACCTGGAAGGCCTGCAGACCATGCGCAACATTGGCCGCAACATGGCCTGGATGCTGAAAGGCTTCGCCAAACAGGAAAAAGAAACATCGTTCAAAGACCACGTAGAAATAACGTATCGCACGGATTTCAATCATTAAAGTGTAAGAGAAGCCGTCCGCAGTTCGCTCGGAATTAGATGCGGCTGCGCCGCGACAGATTCAAACTGACAACGACGCTTCGGGAAACCCTTAGCTCGTAAAAAATACCCCGGCCGGGGCCTGCGTAGGGGCCGTCCTGGTAAGGCGGCCCGTAGCGAACAGTCGATGATATACGTAACAGATCCATGAGGCATGGTTTTGCGAGCCACGAACCACGAGCAACGCGCCACGGCTTTTTTGGTCCATGAGGCATGGTTTTACGAACCACTAACTGCTAGCCACTAACAACTTAAAAGGTGCTGTCGCACGAAGGTTTCTGCCATCATGTGATGCCCCGTTTACTTTATAGTTTGTAGCACAGAGTTTGTAGTTTGCAAAGAAAAGCTTTAAATTTAAACCCATCTGCTAACAACTAACAACTAGCCACTAACAACTTGAAAGGAGCTGTCGCGATGCGACAGCTCCTTTTTTATTTATTCCCGTACAATGCTGTGTTTACGGCTGTAAGCGTAGTAGACGATAAGGCCCAGGATGATCCAGCCTGCGAAGAGGAGGTGGGTCAGGGTCGACAATTCATAAATCAGATAGAAACAGACGATGATACCGATGGGGGCGATAACATAGAGCAGCGGGCAATGGAATTTCCGCGGGATTTCCGGGTGTTTGCGGCGCATGACGACGATGCCGATGAAGTTGACCAAAAAGACGGCCAAGGTCCCTGTGTTGGACAATTCGACGATGTGCATGAGCGGGACGAAGCCGGAAATGATGGCGATGAGGATAGAGCCCCAAATGGTGATCAAGTACGGCGTATGGAAGGTCGGATGGATCTTGCAGAGTTTCTGCGGCAGCATCCCATCGCGGGAAACGGCGAAGAAGACGCGGGACTGACCGAAGAGGTAGACGATGAGCGTCGTGATGATACCGGCCAGGACGCCGACGGCGATAAGGTTAGCCATGCCGGGCCAGCCGAGGAGGCGCAGGGCGTAGGCAACCGGTTCCGGTGTGTCGAGCTGGGTATAATTGATGGCAGCTGTCAGCGACAGGGAGACGGCAATGTACAGGGCCATACAGATGACGATGGACGCGATGATGCCGATAGGCAGGTCCCGTGACGGGCGCTTACATTCTTCGGCTGACGTCGCGACGGCGTCAAAGCCCATGTACGAGAAGAAGACGATAGCCGCCCCGCTGCAGACGCCGCGGACGCCGAAAGGCATGAAGGGCGATAAGTTAGCTGCCTGGGCATGAGGCGCAGCGATGACGACAAAGGCGATGATGGCCGCTAAAGCGACGAGGATAAGGGCAAAGTTCAATTTTGCACTCTGTTTGGTACCGCGGATGAGGACTAAGCACAATAAAAGGATAATGATGATGGACGGCAGGTTGACCAGCCCGCCTTCAGCCGGCGTCTTGAGCAGATAATCCGGGATTACCAGGCCCAAGGAGGCCGTCATGCCCGACAGATAGCCTGAAAAGCCGACGGCGACGGCGCTGGCCGTGACCGTATAGGCCAGGAGCAGGGACCAGCCGCAGAGGAAGGCCATGCCTTCGCCCAGCGAGGCAAATGTATAGGAATAGACACTGCCCGAAGCCGGGATGAAGGAGGAAAATTCACTATACGTGAGCCCTACGAGGATACAGAGGATACCGGCGATGACAAAGGATAAGGCCACGCCCGGCCCGGCATAACGGGCAGCGGCGATCCCAGTCAGGACGAAGACACCGGCCCCGATGATACCACCGACGCCGAGGAATGTCAGGTCCAGGACGCTGAGGTTTTTGCTCAGCTTTGAGTTTTCTGCATCGCTCTGAAGCTGGGCAACGGATTTCGTATGGAAAAACGACATAAAAACACTCCCCTTTTTTTTAATAAAAACAATAAAAAAGTTAAATTGTATAAACTTTTTGTTAAATACAGTGTACTATGATACAGTAAGCATCGTCAATATGTTTTATAAATATAGATTTGTGTATACAGTATCCTTTGTGACCCATCTTGCAATATCGGCAAGATACGCTATAATATTGATGATGAGAATTCATTACAAAAATAAAAAGAGGGGGCGTGACCTATGGGATTTTTTAGCAATCTCTTCCATCACGATGATATTCAGGGGACAAAAAAATATATCTACATTACCGGTATGGTCTGCCAGAACTGCTCCAAGCACGTGACCGAAGCCCTGAAAGCCGTCGACGGCGTAAACAAGGTCAAGGTCGACTTGATGCGCGGCCAGGCTGAGGTCATCGTAGACGATGCTGTCAGCGACGATACGTTATTAAAAACCGTTGTCAATGCTGGCTATGGCGTAACGGATATTTCGCTGCAACCGAAGAAAAATTAAAATAATAAGTTGATAAAAATAAAATATTATAGTATAATCAGCGTGTAAATTAAATTTATTCATGACGATGGAGTCTTACCCGCAACAGGATAAGACTCTTTTTTATTCCCAGTATAGGAGTGGTGTTATCGTGTCTTTTCAGATGTTTGTCCCTACAAAAGCCTTGTTTGGTGCTGGTCAGCTCAATCATTTACATGAACAGGATCTTCCCGGCAAAAAAGCTCTGCTGGTCATTTCCAACGGGAAATCGACGAAAGTCAACGGCTATCTGGACCGGACGGAAAAGGAACTGCATACAGCCGGTGTCGAAACGGTCCTCTTCGACCAGGTTGAAGCCAATCCCCTGAAATCGACGGTCATGCGCGGCGGTGCCATGGCCAGAGACAACCAGTGTGACTTCATCGTCGCCCTGGGCGGCGGCAGCTGCATCGATGCGGCTAAAGGGATTGCTGTCGTAGCCACCAATGACGGCGACTTATGGGACTACATCACCCAGGGTACGGGCAAGGGCAAGCCCATTGCCATCAAGCCCCTGCCCATCGTAGCCATTACGACGACGGCCGGGACCGGGTCGGAAACCGATGCCGGTGGTGTCATCACCAATGAAGATACGAATGAAAAGACGCCCGTCAAGGGGCCATCCCTATTCCCGGTCCTGGCCATCATCGATCCGGAACTCATGGCAACGGTACCGCCGAAGTTCACGGCCTATCAGGGGTTCGATGCCTTGTTCCACAATATCGAAGGCTATCTGGCCAATAAAGCCAATCTGATGAGCGAAATGGTCGCCTTGGAAGCTATCTCCCAGATCAGTGCCTATTTGCCGACGGCTGTCCAGAACGGCATCGACATGAAGGCCCGCGAACGCGTGGCTTTCGGCAACTATCTGGGTGGTTTGGAAATGTGCCTCAGTTCCAACATGAGCGAACACTCGCTGGAACACGCCCTCAGCGCTTACCACCAGGCCCTGCCCCACGGCGCCGGTCTGATCATGATCAGTCTGGCTTATTTCTCGCACATGATTGACATCCATGTCTGTGACGACCGCTTCATCATCCTGGCCCGCCACATGGGCCGTCCTGATGCGGCCAAACCGGAAGACTTCCTCGACGCCCTGAAAGAATTACAGGAAAAATGCGGCGTCGCCAACCTCAAGATGTCCGATTACGGTATCAGCCCGGACGAATTCCATAAGATGGCCCACAATGCCAAGACGGCCATGGCCGGCCTGTTCATGGCCGACCGCATGCCCATGAGCGAAGAAGACTGTGTCGCCATTTATCAGGCATCGTATCGCTAATTTGCTGAAATGTTGTAAATACAACAGCACTTTTGTCCGGGCCGGACTATACTATAGGCACAGTAAGGAATGACTTACTGGACTAAGTATTCCGGATAGAAGAGTCCGGACAAAGGAGTGACTCACTATGAAATATAAAGTAAACGATACGTGTATTGCCTGTGGTATGTGCGCCGGGACCTGCCCGGAAGTCTTCCGTATGAACGATGATACGGGTATGGCCGAAGCCTATGCTGAATCGACGGAAGCTACCAACGATGCTGCTCAGGAAGCCATGAACTCCTGTCCGGCTGGGGTCATCGAAGAAGCCTGAGGCTGTAAGAAGTCTAAATAAAACATAAAGTGGTGGAATAAATATTGACATCTGCCCGTTCATGCACTATGATATAGGTAAATTCATAGTACGTACGGCAAAGGCGCTGTTGAAAGCAATTTCAGCAGCGCCTTTTCTGTATGTACCGGCGTGGGGGCGCCGGAGGGGTATGAATTTAATTGCAGCGGAAACGCTGTAATTATTACTTGAATACTGTATACAAAATATTTAATGCATCTATTGCAAGGTTTTGTTATTGGGGAGGATATTATGAGAACAGAACATGACTTTTTAGGTGAAATGAATGTACCGGATAATGTTTATTATGGCGTACAGACCATGCGGGCTATGGAAAACTTCCATATTACAGGTGAACATCTGGATCCGGACTTCATCCAGGCCATGGCCATTGTCAAAAAAGCAGCTGCTCTCGCCAACATGGAAACGGGACGGCTCGATAAGAAAATCGGTAATGCCCTGGTACAGGCTGCCAGTGAAATCATTGATGGCCAGTGGCTGGACCAGTTCCCTGTTGATCCGATCCAGGGTGGTGCCGGTACTTCTGTCAACATGAACATGAACGAAGTCTTGTGCAACCGGGCCTTAGAAATCCTGGGCAAGGAAAAAGGCCGTTACGACATCATCTCGCCGAATAACCACGCCAACATGGCGCAGTCGACGAACGACGTCTTCCCGACGAGCATTAAAGTCTGCCTGAGCATGAAGGGCAAGAAATTGACGGCAGCCCTGAAGGAACTGGAAACGGAACTGGATGTCAAAGCCGATGAATTCAAAGATGTCATCAAGATGGGCCGTACTCACTTACAGGATGCCGTTCCCATCACGCTCGGCCAGGAAATGGGCGCTTATGCTTCGGCTGTCGCCCGCGGCCGCAAACGCATTTCCCGCTCCCTCGAAGGCGTCCACGTCATCAACATGGGCGGCACGGCTGTCGGCACGGGCCTCAATGCAGAACCGGCTTACATCAAAGCCGTTGCGACGAAACTTTCCATGCTGACCGGTGACATCTTCGTCACGGCCCGCAACCTCATCGATATGACCAATAATACGGATATCTTTGCCGAAGTTTCGGGCAATATGAAAGCCACGGCCCTGATGCTCATCAAGATGGCCAACGATTTCCGCCTCATGGCTTCCGGTCCGCGCTGTGGCCTCAACGAATTGAAGCTACCGGCCCGTCAGCCTGGTTCTTCTATCATGCCGGGGAAAGTCAATCCGGTCATGGCCGAAGTCCTCGACCAGACGTGCTACCAGATTATCGGCAACGATATGGCCATCAGCCTGGGCGTCGAAAACGGCCAGTTCGAACTGAACGTCATGGAACCGGTCATGGCCTTCAACCTTTTCCACTCCATGCAGTATTTGACCAATGCTATCCACGCCTTCGTCAAATACCTGCTCAAAGACGTCAAGGCCAACAAAGAAGCCTGCCAGTCCTGGGTCGACCACAGCGTCGGCATCGTCACGGCCCTCTTGCCGCACATCGGCTATGAACGGTCGTCCATGTTGGCCAAGGAAGCCTATGCCACAGGCCGTCCGATTCGGGAAATCATCCTCGAACATGGTTATCTGACGAAGGAACAGATGGACATTATCCTGTCGCCGCAGGAAATGACCCAGCCGGGCATTGCCGGCAAACAGGTCTTGGAAGAAACCTATCTGGCACAACAGAAAATCTCTGGCTAATTCCCAAGCCATTTATCGCCGAAGCAGCCCTGTCTCCTCCTGACAGCAGGGCTGCTTCTTTTTTTGCCGGAAATCCATTATAATAGGTTTGATGTTTGATGTTTGATGTTTGATGTTTGATGTTTGATGTTTGATGTTTGATGTTTGGGGAGGCAGCTATGGATTGGCAGGATAATTTTCGAGAACATATACAGCTTTTGCAGCAGGCCAGGGAAGCGGATTTAACGGATCCCTTCGTCTGTCATGGCATCGTCCACATCTTCCAGGAGACCTTCGATTTGGGGCTCATGGCCTTTCGCGAAGCCCTGAAGCGGGACGGCCAGGGCATGGCTGCCATGGGGTCCGCCAAGGAACTCATCGCCGCGGCGTACGAGCAGTTCCTCTTCGTCGACGAAGACATATGGCTGGCCATGCTCCGCGACCGCCACGGCAGCCAGGATGCTGTAGAAACACAGGTAGGACGCATCTTGGGGACATACCAGGACGCCCTGGCGGCGTTGTACGATTCAGATGCGGAGGCGCTGCGATAGACGCAGGCCACAAGTCACAAAAAAATACACGGCCAGCGGCCCGCTATGGAATTATGGAAAATCTCTTGACAGGACGGTCGTCACATGTTAAAATAACTAAAGTTAGGCGTTCACCAACGCCTGGCTTTTTTTAAGTTACAGAAAAAATTCCTTGACTTAGAGGGGACTGTTGTGATACATTATAAAGGCAGTCTTACGTAACACTAGGCTTGTGACTATTTTTAAGAGAGGTGTAAGGAATGCGTACAGCTATCACTTTGGCATGCACAGAATGCAAACAGCGTAACTACCGGACGAACAAAAACAAGAAGAACAATCCGGATCGTTTGGAACTGAAAAAATACTGCCCGTTCTGCAAAAAAGAAACATTACACAAAGAAACGAAATAATTGATTGAATAAGATTGTGCTAATCTTATTTGGATGTGAGAGGTTATATGGCACTTTCAGCTAAAAAAGCAGCACAAAAGAATAAGAACAAGAAAAAGAACCCGGGCAAATCATTTTTATCTGGCGTAAAGGTAGAAATGAAAAAAGTCATCTGGCCGACGAAGAAGGAATTGATCAACTACACGGTTATGGTCATTGTCGCTACCATCGTCGTAATGGTAATCATTGGCGTAGCTGATGGTGTATTTTCACAGCTGTTCAAGTTACTTCAGCTTGTTGTCGGATAGGAGGCTTGCGCTTAAATGGAAGCAGATATGAAATGGTATGTCATCCATACGTATTCCGGTTATGAAAATAAAGTAATGCAAACGCTGGAACAAAAGGTCAAATCCATGGGGTTGGAAAACGTCATTAACCGTATTCTCATTCCAATGGAAGATGAAATTGACGTCAAGGATGGGAAGAAACGGACCGTCAAACGGAAAATATTCCCTGGGTACGTTCTCATCGAAATGGAAGTCAATGACCGTTCCTGGTATGTCGTCCGCAATACGCCGGGTGTCACCGGCTTTGTTGGCTCGGCTACCAAGCCTATCCCGCTGGAACCGAAGGAAGTCGAAAAGATTCTGAAGACACAGGGGATGGACAGCGAACCGAAAACGCATATCTCTGTCGAAGTTGGCGAAGAAGTGCGCATTACCGAAGGTCCTTTTGAAAATTGCATAGCCGTTGTCACGGAAATCAATGAAGAAAAAGGAACTGTCAAAGGCCTTGTCAATATGTTTGGCCGAGAAACTCCAGTAGAAGTCGACTATTCTCAAATCGAGAAGGGTCTGGAATAAATACTTCTAAATGCGGCAACTTGCCGCGAGTGGGAGAATCGTAAGATTCGTTTGACCACATCTTGTAATGTAAGGAGGTGTAACTCACCATGGCAAAAAAAGTAGCAAGAATGGTAAAACTCCAGTGTGAAGCTGGTAAAGCAACTCCGGCGCCTCCGATTGGCCCTGCATTAGGCCAGGCTGGTGTCAACATCATGGCTTTCGTCAAGGAATTCAACGAACGTACAGCTAAACAGGCTGGCTTCATCATCCCTGTCGAAATCACAGTCTATGAAGACCGTTCCTTCACTTTCATTACGAAAACACCGCCGGCTGCCGTTCTCTTGAAGAAAGCAGCAGGTTTGGACAAAGCTTCGGGCGAACCGAACAAGAAAAAAGTAGCTAAATTGGGCCGCGACAAAGTCCGCGAAATCGCAACGACTAAGATGCCGGACCTCAACGCTAACGACGTTGAAGCTGCTATGAAGATGATTGAAGGCACAGCTCGCAGCATGGGTATCGAAATCGTCGACTAATTCGATGGTTTGTCTGCCCGTGGAAGGGGTAACCCGCTAAACCACATAAGGAGGAAGAAACATGGCAAAAGTAGGCAAGAAATATGCTGAAGCCGCAAAACTGTTCGATAAACAGAAACAGTATGATGTTGCAGAAGCAATTGACATCTTGAAAAAGATGGATACTGCCAAATTCGACGAAACGGTTGAATTGGCCGTAAACCTTAACGTAGATCCGAAATACGCCGACCAGCAGGTCCGCGGCGCCTTGGTACTGCCCCATGGCACTGGTAAATCCAAGACTGTCCTCGTATTTGCTCAGGGCGATAAAGAAAAAGAAGCTTTAGCTGCTGGCGCTGACTATGTTGGTGCTGATGATCTCGTAGAAAAGATCAAAGGTGGCTGGCTCGACTTCGATGTAGCAATCGCTACTCCGAACATGATGGGTAAAGTTGGTCGTCTCGGTAAAATCCTCGGTCCTAAAGGCCTCATGCCTAACCCGAAGGTTGGTACTGTTACGATGGACGTTACAAAAGCTGTTAGCGAAAGTAAAGCTGGTAAAGTTGAATACCGCACGGATAAAGCCGGCAATATTCATTCTTCTATCGGTAAAAAATCTTTCGACGCAGATAAATTGGTTGACAACCTGACTGCTTTGGTTGATACACTCATCAAAGTTAAACCGTCGGGTGCAAAAGGCCAGTACATTAAATCCATCACGGTTAGCTCCACGATGGGCCCTGGCATCCACATCAACCAGTACAGCATCAAAGGTGCTGCAAAGAAAGAAGAAAATTAATATCTCTCTTAGCTGTAGACTGAAGGTATGTATAATGGACGTATGTCCGCCATCTGAGGCTATGAAACTAGCAGATATCTGACTTTGACTAGTTCGGCCTCGTGGTTTCCATGAGGCCGTTTTTGATTGCTAAGACGATATAAATCCCAGTTCAAGGAGGTGTATCGAACTCATGTCCACATATGCAAATCATCCGGTTTCTCCGGCAAAAGCTGCTGTCGTTGAAGAAATGAAAGAAAAAATGCAGTCCGCTCAGGGCGCTGTTTTCGTTGGTTTCTCCGGCCTCACCGTTGCTGATGCTACGAAACTTCGCCGTAAGTTCCGCGAAGGCGGTGTCGAATACAAAGTCATCAAAAACACTTTGACTCGTATCGCTGCTGACGAACTCGGCTATAATGCATTAGATGCTATTCTCGAAGGTCCGACGGCTCTCGCATTTTCCGCAGAAGATGCTGTAGCTCCGGCTAAGATCCTCAAAGAATTCATCAAAGAAACAAAGACCGAAGCCTTGACTGTAAAAGCAGGCTTGGTTGATGGTCAGGTCATTGATGTTGCAGCTGTTGACGCTCTGGCAAGCTTGCCGAGCCGCGACGAACTTCTCGCAAAATTGGTTGGCAGCATGCAGGCTCCTATCTCTGGCCTTGTCAACGTACTCCAGGGCAATATCCGCAATATCGTTTATGTGCTTGACGCTGTACGCGCTAAAAAAGCAGAACAGGAAACTGCTTAATTAGCTTACATAACTAAAAAATTAAACTCAAAAATTGATACTATGGAGGTATTTCAAAATGACTAAAGAAGAAATCATGGAAGCCATTGAAAATATGACTGTTCTCGAACTTTCCGATCTCGTAAAAGCTATGGAAGACAAATTCGGCGTTTCCGCTGCTGCTCCGGTTGCAGTTGCTGCTGCTCCGGCTGCTGGCGCTGCTGCTGCTGAAGAAAAATCCGAATTCGACGTTATCCTCAAAGCTGCTGGCGACAAAAAAATCGGCGTTATCAAAGTTGTCCGTGAAGTTACGGGCCTCGGCTTGAAAGACGCTAAAGCTCTCGTTGACGGCGCTCCGAAAGCTGTTAAAGAAGGCGTTGCTAAAGCTGACGCTGAAGCTCTCAAAGCTAAACTCGAAGAAGCTGGCGCTACTGTCGAACTCAAATAATTTCATTCGTGAAATTACAAGCTCTGCAAATCGCATGAATATGCGGTTTGCAGAGCTTTTTTCATTTCCCGGGAAAGGCGATTTGATACTATTTTGATACTAAAATTTCTAAAAATTGAAATCGACAGTATCTAACTTCTCGGCAACCTCGGCTTGTTTATTAGGATAAAGGTGCGAGTAAATCTGCAGCGTCGTCGTGATTTTTTCATGCCCCAGGCGGTCGGCGATGACCAACGGGGAAAAGCCCATTTCGATGAGCAGCGACGCATGAGAGTGACGCAGATCGTGCAGCCGGATGACTTTGACGCCCGTTTCCCTTGCGGTCGCTTTTAATTTCCGGGTGAGGCTGCTCTTGTTGAGGTTGAAGAAAATACGCTGGTCCGGCGAATAGAGACGGTTTATGTGAGTTTGCAGGATTTTGCACAGAAAGAGGGGGATGCTGATGGTACGGTTGCTTTTAGATGTTTTTGGCGTCTGGATTATCTTGGCCCCTGTGACTTGGACGTAATTCTTGTTGATCCGCAGCGTATGGGCCTGGAAATTGCAGTCTGCCGGTGTGAGGGCCAGCAGTTCGCCCAGGCGCAGTCCCGTAAAAAAAAGCGTCGTAAAAGCGACGCGGAAGCTGACATCCTCTTCATCGGTCAAGCCGCTCAGGAAGGTCTTGAATTCGTCAAGCGTCCAGAAGGACAAGTGCGGTGAACGGCTGCTGCCGATAGTTCCTGCCTTGCGTACAGGGTTTTCCGGCAAGTTGTAGTATTTGACAGCGTAGTTGAAGAGGGCCGACAATTTCGTGTTAATCGAGCGTTGATAAGTCGGCGCCAGGTTGCTGTGCTGCATTAGTTCTGTCTGCCATTTGCGGATCATAAGCGGTGTAATCTGGTTGATGGGCATATCCGAAAAAACGGGCAGGAGCCAGTTCCGGATGATGTTTTTACTGGTATACTGCGTCGTCGGCTTCAGGCGCCCTTCGTTGTCGCTGAGATAATGCTGGCAGAGATGCTCGAAGGTAATCAAACTGCCCTGAGTCAGCTCGTTAAGGAAATCCCTTTCGTACTTTTTGGCTTCCTGGGAACGGGAAAAGCCGCGTTTTAGTTTTTGATGACGCTGGCCGCGCCAATCCTTGTAATAAAATTTGGCATAGTATTTCTTTGTCTTTTCATCTCGATAGACAGGCATGGTTTTTCCTTTCTGCTATTGCCCGGTGTCGCTGCGGTCCCTGACGTAGAGCTGATGATTATCAGCATCATACCAGAAAGACGTGTCACCGCGCAAGAGCTCATTGATAGTATAAACACCGTCGCGGGCCTGACGGGCGGATTTGACGGCCGTGTAGGTGAGAAAGAAGTTCAGGAGCAGAAACGCCAGGAGTGCGAAGAGCAGGGGCTTGATCAGGCCATGCTGTTCTTCCAGTTTATCGCTGATTTCCTGACCGAAAGAGAAGACCTTGTCGTCAGTTCGGTGGATGTCTGCCTGCAGTTCTTCTAAAGTATGGGTCTGGCCGGCGTCGCTTTCCTTCTGGAATTTCTGCAGCGCTTCCTTTAGTTCAGCGACATGATTTTCCAGTGCGGCGTTCTGCGTTTTCAGCTCAGTATTCTGGGCTTCCAGCGCGCCGAACCGGTCGAGAATTTCTTTCTGCAGTGTCACTTGTCCCGGCGTCAGGCCGTTTCTATTTGTCAGTGCCATTTGCTGATTCCTCCTTTACAGGCTCCAGCCGCGATACATTTCTTCTTCGACTCGTTCGAGCTTATCCTTCTTGCGGTGACGTTCTTCGTAGTCGTCCTGGTTGCGGGCGTGATAGGCAGCTTCTTTTTCCGTCGTGAAGGCCTTCATCAGGCTGGGCTTGTCGTAGGCCGGGCCCAGTTTTTGGCCGCGGACCTTCTTGCCGTTGGTGGGGTGGGTATAGGTCATGCCCCGGCCGTGGTCGCGCGTGACGGTGACGCCCCATTCATTTTCCAGTGTCGCCTTGAAATCATCGTAACTTTTCGCTTTCTGCCGGACGCAATCGATGGCCTCCCGCAGTTCCTCTTTCCAGACGTCTTGGCCGCGAGCCGCTGCCCAGTATTCACCGTTCGTAATGCCTTCGTTGCGCTGCGGGATTGGCTGCAGGCCACGGCTTTGGCAGAGCTCGTTGACACGGCTCTTCATTTGCTTCAGATCCTGCCGGGATGTGTGCAGCTTTTTGCCGCTCTCCAGATTGACGGCGTTGACGACGATGTGGTCGTGCAGGTGATCCGTATCGGTGTGAGTGACGACGGCGAACTGGTAGCCCTTTTTGCCGAAAAATTCCTCGGCCAATTCGACTCCCATTTGATTGACTTCACGCGGCGAAAGCTGCTGCGTTTCTTCCGGGCTGAACGAGAGGATGTAGTGGTAATAGCGGCGGCCCGTCGTTTTACCGTAGAGCTGCTGCACCTGGTCGAACTGTTTGCCGAAATTACGGGCCCTCACCTGGGAGCCGCTGATAAAACTGTTGCGGAGCTTTTTCTCCTGCAGCAGATACTGCTGGATAGCCTGCGGATTGCGGCGGCTCGGCAGGGCTTTAAGGATGGACATGGATGACGCCCCCCTTTGCAGAGTTTCAGTTTTTTTAACTCCAGCTTTTTCAGCTTGATGGAAGCATCGATTTGCTTCAGCAGTTCCCGGCTTTTGTTTTCGTTCTGGCAGAGTTTCAAGAATTCCTTGTGATACTGCCTCAGCTCTCGGAAATAGGCCTTGCGGGCCGCTAAGATTTCATCACAGAAGGCGTCGAGTTTCTTGATTTGCTGGTGCACTTCTTTGGCTTCAGCGGCGAAGTTCTGGCCGCGATTGAGGGCCCGGGCGATTTGGTTCAGATTGATGCCGATGCGATTGATTTCTTTCACGAGATTTTTGTCCTCATCGTCGAGGGCTTTTTCATCGGCCAGCGTATGGCGGAGGATGTAATCTGTCAGGGTCAGATTCTCTTCGCGGGCGTGGATGAGGAGCTGCTGTTTTTGCAGATTGGTGACGCGAAAATAAATACGGTCTTCTTTCATTTGTCGATCCTTTCCGGGGGATTCCCAAGGGGGCAGCGCCCCTTTGGGCAAGACAGCCTGTTGCTTCGCGTGCGAACAACAGGCGTATCTTGCAACCCACCTAAAACCATACCCTGTCCTTCAATGAGTAGTGCCACCAGTTGCCGGAAGCATAACGCACACACCAGCAGCCATCTGCACGGAAAAGAGCTACCGGAGGACCGTCAGTCCAGTCACTGGATAAGGTGATATGCTGAGTCACCATTTTCATCAGGTCGAGCGCTTCTTTTTGCGAAATCATTTGGCAGCACCTCCAGTCCGATATTTTTTCCAGCAGTCACAATGAATGACGACATCATCTGCGTAGTCATTGCCGTTATCGACTTTCACCGTATAAGTGCCTGTGCCATGACATTTAGGGCAATTGGAATCATACACCTTTTTCCATCTCTGCTTAGCTCTGCCGTGGAGGTCTAACGTTGGGTTTTCCAGCAGCGAGCGGAGGTACCCAGGCAGGTTGTCACTTGACCGTTTACTGACATATGCTAGGATTTCTTTTAAGTATTCGTCACTGTAAGCTTGGATGTGAGGTAAGACTGCTAATTTTTGTGCTGCATCAGCGGCAATCCCCCAACTTATGAACAGAGAAATTCTTTTCATAACGTTCTCTGTTTGTTGTTGTTTGTTGTTGTTTTTATTGTCTCTCCCTCTGTGTAAATATTGTTTTGTTGTTTGTTGTTGTTGTTTGGGGAATCGTTCCACAGAGGTGTTTGGAGACAGACTGGTCCCTTGGAATGTGTTATCTTGCTTCTGGTTATGGCGCTGATTTTCTTTGCGCGCAGCAGCGTCTGTTTCGTGTGTGATGAAGGCCGGTACCTGCAGGAATTTATATTGTCTGCCTTCTACTTTGATATATCCTATACCGATGAAATATTTTAACATCTCGGCGACTTCTTCCGGCGTGATTCCATACATCTGCGCCGCAATCTGGTGAGCAATCGTTGGGAATGTCTCATCGGTGATGATGATGCCGCCTGTTTTGGCTGAAAGCACCAACGCTTCACTGTAGATCCAGGCCAAAACGATTCCATGTGAATCTGGCTTTAGTTTTAGGCTTTTTATGCCTGTGTCATTGATGAATTTAGGTCCAAACCATAAAGCGTAATTTCTAGTATTATTGTGCGACATTTTTTTCACCTCTCGCTGACAAAAGCCCCCTAAATATGTTAAAATAAAAGTGTAATAGACTACTTCCTTTTGCGGGGGAGAAGTCATTATCTGTCGGGTCGGATGGGGGCAACATCCGACCCGATTTTTTTAATATGAACAAGGGAACCATTCCTTTCTTTTTGTATGAAATCAGACAGAGATTTTCTTTTCAAAATAATGACGATTGACGCGGCCGCGGATGACCAATTTACCCATAGCAGCCAATTCTGTGTTCATCTGCCGGATAATGCGATATGCACAGGATTCTTTGACTTGTAGAATTTTTGCAACATCATCAGCAGTGAGCATGAGTTTTTCGTTGGTTTCCATAATATCGCCTCATTTTATGTAAGGGTGTGTCATACAAAATAATAGACTAACGATTTCTTAAAGAATAGCACCTATTTACTAAAATGTCAATAATCAAGAGAAAATTGTATGATGAAAATTTACTGTAAAAAGGTGAACTGTATGAAGAATTATAAAGATAGTTTTTCGATAAATTTGAAAACTATTCGCAGAAGTTACGGCCTATCATTGGCGGAATTAGCATCTATGTTAACTGTAGTAGGTACAAGAGCGTCGTTATATGATTGGGAAAATAAAAGAGGTTTTCCTTCTATGGAAAATTTGATTTCTTTAACTAATCTTTTTGGAATTTCATTAGAATGGCTTCTTGGGCGCTCATCAGATATTTATACTGAGCAATCAGTATATCTAGGGGAGATTGCATTATACACTGAAATTGATGATGATCATATAAATTGTCGAGAAGTTGGTGAATGTTATCGTGCGGACTTTTTAAAAGCAATAGAATTTATTTCTGGTAAAGGATATTTGGACTTAGATGGTCTTAATATAACTAACTATTCGTCACGAATAGAATACTATGTCGATCATAATACTCATAAAAAAGATTATTCCTTATCAGCTAGAGCAAATTTGTTGGTGCTTTTACGGTTAGTTTCCCTTGAAGATTTATATTGGGCCTATCACTATATCCTTAATGGTAAAAATAAACGCGGTGTATTGGCTTGGACAAAAATGAATCTCCATAAGCTCATCGGAATAAAGACAGAGGATTATAAAGAACCAGGAAAGAAAGCTCAAGAGCGGGCTGTTAATTTGGCGGAATTATTAATGCCGGTAGCAGCAAATGCAGGTCCTAAAATGCCAGTTTACGATGTTGAAGAAGCTTTCAGGCAATTGGAAAAAGAGAAATTACAAAAAATCCATGACGAAATTAAGAATTTGAATACAGCGAAAAAAAAATAGAGACTATGGAAGTTTAATTAATAAAAAAACGAATAAACTTGAACTTTAATATGTGTGAAATTGCTAATTTATGATGTGAATTGGTTTATTAGCGATTGCAGCAAGAAATGAAAAAAAGAAACGGAAATTTAATACGTATGGAGGAATATATATGCCCTCATTGGAATGGATTGGAAAAGAAAAAGTTGTAAATCATCATCTGGAAGTGCCCTATCATGTCTTGCAGCGCCAGTACAGCTATGATGAAAATGGCCAGCATGAAGAGGATAACGGCAGCGAAAATATGATTATCCACGGCGATAATTTGCTGGCCTTGAAGTAGCTGTTGCCTAAATATGAAGGGCGTGTTTTCTGCATTTATATTGATCTTCCGTATCCGTGATATAAATTAGAATTATGAGAAATGTCAGTTAGTCATGATTTCGCTCTAGACCCCAGTAAAGGGAGTTCCAAGGTTCACTGTGCAAAAATCGCTACGTCGGAATAGTCTAAAATCTGTTCGGTGTTTCATTAAATCTGCTGCAAAATCTGGCTGCATATGATATAATCCCATATAGAAACTATATAAACAATAATTTCGATAGAAGATATCAGCATTGGAAAATTTGCTATGACAGAAAATATAAATCAGACATTTTATCCGGGGCTATTTGTTGTTATAAAGAATTGGAGAAATCCGTCTGTGTATCTATGAATCGCTTACTGCGAGTTGAAAATGTATGTTGCATTTATTGGCAAGAATGTATCCTGAGTGATTAAAGAATGGGTAGACCAGTACTGCGTCGAGAAAGAGGATAGATAATGGCTTATTTTGATACAAAATATACATTCCGTCTTGGGGAGCTTTACTGTGGTCCGGGTGGTCTCGCTTACGGCGCTCTTCACGCCCGTAGCGGTAACGGTCTTCTGGATGTGCAGCACGTCTGGGCGAATGATGTAGACGCTGATACCTGCGCTACATATCGGAATAATATTTGCCCGGATAATCCGGACAGTGTAATCTGTAAAGATGTTCGGAAGTTGAACATCAAGGAGCTTGATCCAATCAATGCATTTGCTTATGGCTTTCCGTGTAATTCCTTTTCCAGTATCGGCGAACATCAGGGGATGGAGAATGAAAAGTTCGGTCGTCTCTATTGGTACGGTATAGAAGTGCTCCGTATGTTTAAACCACTCTGGTTTATTGCAGAGAATGTCTCCGGTATCCGTACTGCAGGAACCAGTGATTTCAAGCAGATTCTTACCGATATGGAGGAGAGCGGCTATAAGCTGACGGTACATCTTTATAAAGCTGAGGAATACGGCGTTCCGCAGATTCGGCACAGGTATATTATCGTCGGTATTCGCGCGGATCTTCCAGTGGAATTTCATGTTCCAAGCCCTGAGCCGTATAAGGATATTGATGTGACGGCGGGCCATGCGCTTGCAGGCATTCCGGAATGGGCTTCGAATAATGAGGTAAAGAAGCTGACGCAGAGAGTCATTGGGAAACTTGAGCATACGCTTCCCGGACAGAATATCTGGCAGGCAATGAAGAATCCGGACTTCCCGGATGAGTATCGTATTAAGGAGCATTACAGCTTTTCCCAGATATACCGGAAATTGCATCCTGATAAACCAGGGTATATGGCGGAGGCGGCACTTGGGGTTATTACTGGAAGGGCGCTAGAGAACTCACAAACCGCGAGAGAGCGCGTATTCAGACTTTCCCCGATACTTATACCTTCACGGGTAAATACGCTTCTGTACGCCGTCAGATTGGTATGGCAGTGCCGTGTGAACTGTCACGTATTGTTACTCAGGCGGTGCTTGATAGCTTTGCGGGGGTAGACTATCCGTGGATTGAACCGAACATGGATGGGGATCAGAAGGCAAAGTCAAAAAAGGGGAGAAAAAATGGATGATATGACGCCGGAAGAACGACATCGGAATATGCAGCATATTCGATCGAAAGATACGAAGCCGGAGCTTGTGCTTCGGAAACGTTTATGGCATGCTGGTTTCCGTTACAGAAAGAATGTAAAGAATCTTCCCGGGAAGCCGGATATTGTGATTCTGAAATATCATATCTGTATCTTTGTCGACGGAGAATACTTTCACGGCAAAGACTGGAATACAGGAAAGAAGGAGAAAGTTTTGGCTGGGAATAATCCATCTTACTGGGTTCCAAAAATTGAAAAGAACATGCAGCGGGACCGTGAGTCTGAGGCAGCTTTGAACGGCCTTGGGTTCACGGTTTTACGTTTCTGGAGCAGAGATGTTTTGAAAAGTCCGGACGTGTGTGTGGATACTGTAAAAAAAGCTGTGCTTAAAAACAAATTAAATGCTGATTAAAAATATTTGAAATATAAATCGGGATTAGCAATTATTTACAAACAAAAAATGACATTAATAAATGCGGATATTTTTATATTATTTTAAAAATAATATAAAAATAATATTGACAATAATATACCTGGCAGCTTATTATAAACTTATAAGGTGCACATATATTTTTTATATGTAGGAGGAAATTATTATGGCTGAGAAGAAGAAAGAATCAAAGAGAGAGAAGTTCGTACGTATTGCAGAAGCGCGTACAAATAAAATTCTGAATATGGTTGACCTGCTTGGTAACTGTTCAAATCCTAGCATTTATGAATATTCGCAGTCTGACGTGAATCAGATTTTCAGCGCGATTGAAAATGCCATAAAAGATGCGAAAAAGAAGTTCAGTGCGCAGGATACGGAAAAGACTACAAAATTTTCGCTTAAGAAGTAAGCTGAAGAGGAGGAAGTGTAAGCGGAAAATAAATTAGTGTATAGAAAAAGCCCCAGACTTATGCTATCCTTTCTTCATAAGTCTGAGGCTTTGA
>NZ_JBHYRR010000041.1:0-21829 GCF_047974155.1 Megasphaera jansseni
TAATCCCATACGACAAACGATGAACGACCTACGATCAACGTAAAAAGAGGCTGTCTTAATGCGACAGCCTCTTTTTAGTGGTTAGTGGCTAGGAGTTAGCGGATGGGATTAAATTTAAAGTCATCTCCTACAAACTATAAAGTAAACGGGACATCGCACGATGGTAAAAGCCTTCGTGCGATGTCCCTTGTATTCATGGCTGCGGGATATGTTGGGCCAAATCTTTGGTCATTTCTATGTGTTCAAAGTATTTGTGGGTCTTCCACAGTAGCGCGCTGAAGGCGCTGAAGGTCAGGCGGAAGCGGAAGTGCTTGAAGCTGATAGGGCCTTCAAACATGGGGACGCGGTCCAGGTCATAGGGATCGTCCCAGGGGAAGTCGCGGCCCGTTTCTACGGTGAAGGCGTAACGGTAACCGGCGCCCCGCGTTTCTTCCATGACCATGTCGTTGTATTTGCCTTCCGGGAAGGCGATGAAGTGACAGGGTTTCCCCGTCATCTTTTCGATGATGTCTTTGGAATCCTGCAGTTCGTGACGCACGCCGGCCCGGTCGAAGCTGGTCAGGGGCTTATGGCTGATGGTATGGGAGCCGAATTCCATGCCGTCGGCAGACATTTCTTTGACCTGGTCCCAGGTCAGGTAGCCCGGCGTATTCATGAGGTTGATGATCAGGAATATGGTGCCGCGCATGTGATATTTCTTCAGGATGGGATAGGCATTTTCATAGTTGTCGACGTAGCCGTCATCAAAGGTGATGAGGACCGGCCGGTCGGGCAGGTCGCCTTCGCCACGCATGTAGGCATCGAATTGTTCCAGCGTAATGGAATGGTAATCGTTGTCGTGCAGATATTTCATCTGTTCATCAAAATTGGCTGGCTTCATGGTCAGCACGGTGTTGAATTTATTATTGACCTGATGGTAGTTCAGGACGGGGACGCCTGTCAGGTGATAGTTTGTCGACCCGAAATACCAAAAAGCAAAGATACCGATGAGGAGGACCAGAATGGTGAGGATGACACCGATGATCCACGAGCATATTTTCTTCAACATAAGACTTCCTTTATTTTGTTACGTTTTTCAGTGTCTTGATGAAATGGTTCTCTGTCAGCCATTTTTCATCGCCTTTTTCCAGGGCTTCCTTCAGCTCTTTGATACAGATATTTTCCATATGGATTGTTTCGATGGTCGTCGTCATGTATTTCGTTTCTTCGTACATGTAATCATCGAGTTCCTGCTTGACCAGGACGTCTTTCAGTTCAAAGAGCAGGTCTTCCGATTCCTGCTGGATAGCCAGCAATTCGGTCCAATGATTATATTCTTCTTCGGTCAGGACGAATTCGCCGTACATGTCCGTGACCAGCTGTTCCTGGGAACAGAGGATCTGTTTGGCATAATCGACGCCGGTAGAACGGTCATAGACGTGGAGCTCACGGTTTTCTCCATTGACACTAACGCGCATGGCGTAACACCTCCGCTTGAGTTTAATCAAAGTACATACATCCTCTATTATACAGGATTTTGAGAAGACGACAAGTGTTTTTTTTGCATAAAAAAGGACTTACCGTCATGCGGCAAGTCCTTTTTACGTTCGTCGTAGGTCGTTCATCGTTGGTCGTGAAGAATCTAAAAATTACCTCCCTTTTCGATGAACGATGAACGAAAAACTTTTAAAATAAAAGAACCGTGCATAATGGCCTAAGCCCTTATGCACGGTTTCTCCCATACAAACTAATTATGCTTCTACAGGGTATACGCTAACTTTGCGGTTGTATTTACCAGCGCGTTCGAAAGCAACTTTGCCTGCAGCCGTAGCGAACAAGGTATCGTCTTTGCCGATGCCTACGTTCGTGCCCGGATGGAAGTGCGTACCACGCTGGCGAACGATGATGTTGCCGGCTTTAACGATGACGCCGTCATGGCATTTTACACCAAGGCGTTTGGATTCGCTATCACGGCCGTTACGCGTGGAACCTGTCCCTTTTTTATGAGCGAAAAGCTGTAAGTTGAAATTGAACATTCCGTCCACCTCCTGACGTCTATGAGTCGAGTACGACGTATTCTCCATACTGCCGTACAATTTGTTCCAAACCTGCTACCATAGTCCCTAAGATGATCTGTGATGCGTCACAGGGTCTGGGGACCTGGACGGATAAGAAGCCATCGTTTACTTCATACGGTACGTCTTGCGAAGCGTACTGCATGAGACCCAACAAGGCCGTCTGCGACAAGGCCGAAACGGCGGCGCAGACAATATCGCTGCCGGCTTCATCATAGTCAGCATGGCCGGTTATGGTAAAGCCTGTGTAGCGATTTTTCTTATCGCGATGCATCGTAATGGTAATCATTAGCCTTCAATCTTTTCGATTGCAACTTTCGTGAACGGCTGACGATGGCCCTGACGACGACGGTAGTTGGATTTTGCTTTGTATTTGAAAACGAGGACTTTCTTTTCTTTGCCCTGAGCCAATACTTTTGCAGTAACTTTAGCGCCTTCAACAACGGGAGTACCTACTTTAACATCACCGTCGTTAACGACTGCCAATACCTGGTCGAATACTACGTTGGAATCAACATCGGCATTCAGTTTTTCGACGAAAATGTTGTCGCCTTCCTGGACACGATACTGTTTTCCACCTGTTTTGATAATAGCGTACATGAGTGACACCTCCTCATCAATATACTCGCTGAATACGGCGTCCCTTGCGGGAACTTGCGAGCCTCTCCACGCGGCTTATCCATAGCCACTTATGCTACGACTTCCCTAATATACCATAAACAATGGGTGATGTCAAGGGATTTTGGGGGTTAGGGGTTAGCGGCCCGCCTTGTGGTTAGGGGGCCTAGTCGTTCGTCGTCCATCGAATTTTTTGGGGCTGACGCCCCCGCAGGCCGTATCGAGTGACCCTCGGCTCGTAGTCCGTAAAACCTCACCATTATACCAGCATGGGCTGTGATGAAATCTCCCTAGCGGGCTCGCCACGTGCGAGCCCCTACGCACAAGGCCATGGGCCGTGTATTTTTTGTGTCATTAACCAGAGTTCTCATTCATCGCCTGTATGCGATATCGTAGGGTACGCCCAAAGCCTTTCTGGCCCGTAAGGTGCCGACCAACGGAAGGCGCAAGACGGTTGCCAGAACGGACAGCCGTAGCGGGCGTCCCGCGTGAATCCTGTGTACATCCCCAATGACATGAGCGGCAACAGATTCAAAGTAACGACATCGCCTCGAGTGACCCTCGGCTCATAGTCCGTAAAACCTCGCCATTATACCAGCATGGGTTGTGGTTAAATCTCCCTAGCGGGCTCGCCACGTGCGAGCCCCTACGAACACGTTTGCGACCAACCGCCTGCGAACTGCGTTCATTTCATAAATCCGAAAAAAAGGAGCTGTCGCGATGCGACAGCTCCTTTTTTACTACAAACTTTTTAATTCCCGTTATGGTTGAAGTAATCGGCCAGGCCTTTGACGATGCTTTCGGCGAAGTTCTGCTGCTGGGCATCGGAGTTGAGGGCTTTTTCTTCGTTCGGGTTGGAGATGAAGCCCAGTTCCAACAAGGTAGCCGGCATGTTGGTGTGCAAGAGGACATAGAAGTTGGCCGTCTTGACACCGCGGTCGGCAAAGTTCGTGGCCTTCATGTTCTGAAGGTGGATGTAGTTGGCCAGACCGTAGTCATACGGGGTCTTGCTGTTGTAATAGGCTGTGACGCCGCCTGCAGACGGAGCATCGTAAGAATCGATGTGGATGCAGACGAAGACGTCGGCTTTGGCCGCATTGGCAATGTTGCAGCGGGCCTGCAATTCTTCGACAGCGCCGTCATACGGAGCATAGACGTCGACGTCGGTCGTGCGGGTCATGACGACATTGGCACCGGCTGCACTGAGCAGGGCTGCGACTTTCTTGGAAATGGCCAGGGTGATGTCCTTTTCCTTGGAGTACGTACCGACAGCGCCGGAGTCCGAACCGCCGTGGCCGGGGTCGATGGCAATGGTCTTGCCCTGGAGCCCTTTGGTCAGGCTGTAGGTCTTGCTGCTGCTATAGGCCGGGACATTGGTGGCCGGCTGTTTCGTAGCCGACGGTTTCCAGCTCTGGGTCGGCTTGGTCGCTCCTTTGATACCGATGTTGGTATCGCCCCAGTGGCTCCACTGTTTGAGCTTGCCCGATTTATCGTTGATGTCGATGACGACACGGCTCGATACTTTACTGCCCGTTGCCCCGGGAAGGGTAAAGACCTTGACGTCGTTCTTGGTGACGGCCCGCGGGACCTTGATGGTCACGTCCGTACTCGACGACCGAGACGATAAGGTGACACGGGAAATGACGTTGCTGTTGGGCTTATAGCTCTTGGCCACATTCTTGCCAATCCCTGTATTAGGCAAAGTGACGAAAACATATTCGCCGGAGTTATCGATGTATAGCTTGGGATTGGCCTTACCGCTGACATCGAGGACGGTCCGAACGAAAGGCGTGTTAGCATCTGTTCGCGTTGCCGTCCGCACATTGGTAATTTCCTGCTTAGCCGCTGCCTGGACCGATACCATCGGTATCAGGAAGACGAGCAGCATAAGCGGAAGGATCCACAATTTTTTAAACACAGTATCTTCTCCTTTACGATCCTAAACTGTTTCAACTTATTCATTATACAACGATTCGGGCGGAATTGGCAATCATTTTCTGTAGGGGCGACCACGTGGGGCGCCCGTTCACGCAAATCCGGTTCACAAGTATTTCACATGTACCCGGCGAAGAATTGGCAATCATTTTTATCTCGTGGCTCGTTGTTAGTGGCTCGTGGCTAGGGGGGGGTAGCAGTTAGCAGTCAGCAGTTAGCGAAAAAGGACTGTTTCATGATGGCAGATACCCTCATGAAACAGTCCCTATAAGACAACCTCTATAAGACAACCTCTCAGACCGCTTTCAGCAGCCAGCTCTCCTATGAGGCGAGCCTTTTAGAACAAGAAGTTGATTTCTACGTCTGTGAATTCGTCCGGATCATCGGCGTTGCCGTGTTTGGTCTGGGTACCAAAGGTCTGGGCGGCCGTGAGGATGACGTTCTTAGCCAGCGTGTAGTCGACGCCGACGCCCCAGGATTTAACATTGTCCAGGACGCTGTCATCACGCCAGGAGTTAGTAGCGCCACCGAGGAGAACACCTTTGTCGGAGTTGATGTATTCAACCCAGGCATCCCAGGAACCGCGGGCATCGCTGTCAGCCGAGCCATAGGTCAATTTGCCGATCCATACTTCCGGATCTTTCGTATCCCCATCACCAAGGTATTTATTGTTGCTGTTGATTTTTTCATAGTTGGCCAAAGCATTCCATTTGCCGAAGTTAAGGCTGGCATAAGCGCCCCAGAGGTCGTCAGCGCGGAAACCGTCGCTATACCGTTCACTACCTACGTTGCCGCCAGCTACGGTGAAGTCATTGTAGTAGACGCCTACAGCTGAGCCAGCTGCCCGGCCGCCGCCGAAGAAGCCTTCCAATTCGCCATAGCCGGTCTTGACGCCGTCCATGTCATCGGTACCTGCGATGTCACCGGCTTTGAATTTACCATAACCAGCCGTAGCGGCGAAGTGGTCGTTGGTGTATTTCAATTCAGCCCGGTCAAAGACGTCGCCATACTGGAAGCCGTAGGCATTTTCACCGCCGAGGATATACGTATCGGTACGGCCGACGCTGAGGTTCCAGTGGTCGCCGCCGAAGTTGTAATCGACTTTAGCGTCATCGGTGAAGATGTCGTTGTTATCGCTGGCAGCGCCGTTATCGGCGAAATTGATGTCATCCGTGCTGATACCGTAGGTTACGGTCGTGCGGTCATTGACTTTGGCATTGGCGCGGACGCGGACGCGGTAATCCCAGGAAGCATCTTTCTTGTAGCCCGTGCTGGCTTCACTGCTGGTGTCCTGGTGCTGGAAACGGATACGGGCATCACCGGTCAGTTTGACGTTGCCGACGCGGTTTTCAAGAGCACTGACGCGGACGCCGAGGTTGTTGAGTTCATCGGCATATTCATCAGCCAATTTGTTGATGAGGGCGCGCTGTTCTACGGATGCTTTGTCCATGTGAGCCATGGCTTTGGCGACCATTTCAGCGGCTTCGTAACGGGTGATGTTGCGTTCGCCCTGGAAATAGGAGCCGTCTACGCCCTGGATGACACCGGCGTCAGCCAGTTCGACAACGGATTTGTAAGCCCAGCTGTCCGTCGGTACGTCGACAAAGGGGTTAGCTGCAAAAGCGCAGGCTGCGCCGACAGCCATCATTGCGGCTAAGGATGTAACGATTTTCTTTTTCATCAATATGACCTTCTTTCTCTGTGTAAAAGCCAGGAAGCCTGTCACAATGAAGGAGTCCCCCTATCCGCTGCGGTCGAGTGTGCCTAGTTTCCTCTCGCATTACATAAAGGTTCTGCCCACATTGTCCCATTTATCACATGGCTTGTTCCAATGAGCACATAGTCATTATACATTTTATGATATTAATTGTCAATATCTTGTTCGGGAGTAAAAAAGAGGCTGTCGCATTAAGACAGCCTCTTTTTACGTTGATCGTAGGTCGTTTATCGTTTGTCGTATGGGATTAAAAATATCAATCCATCGCGATGAACGATGAACTACGAACGAAAAACTTTTAAGTTGAAGGGGCCTAGCATGATGGCAAAAACCTTCGTGCGACAGCCCCTTTTCTGTAGGGGCGCCACGTGGGGCGCCCGCTGTGAAATATGTAGATTTCCTAACTAGTTTGCTAAAAAACATCCAAATCCCTAACGGGTCGCCCACGTGGCGACCCCTACGCAGGCGCCCTTTAGGCCGCCTATTCTTCTGTTGTCGGCGGTTTATACTTCGGCGACATGGGGTTGGTCTGGGGCGTGAGGTTCTTCATGCGGCCCAGCTGGTCGCTCTTGTCGGAGAAGTACGTATGCAAAACGAATTCGGCCATTTCGGACAGCGGTTCATCGAGGAAGGCTTCGTAGAGTTCTTCGATTTCCGGGTTCTGCCAGCTGGCTTTGATATCGGTTTCTTCGTCGCTCTTATAAATCGATGCCGTACGGGCTTCCTGGACTTTTTTGACCTGCGGCAGTTTGACTTTCGGCTGGCCGCCGCCACCGATGCAGCCGCCAGGGCAGGCCATGACTTCGATGAAGGAATAGTCTTCAAAGGAGTCGTTCTTGATGAGGTCATCGATGAAGGCGCGGGCGTTGCCCAGGCCGCTGATAGCGGCGACGTGGATGACGAAGTGGCCAAAGATGACCGTCGCCTTCTTGACGCCCTGCAAGCCGCGGACCGGTTCAAAGGGGATGAAGTCCTTCGGTGCCGGACGGCCGGTGAACATATGGTAAGCCGTGCGGATAGCCGCTTCCATGACGCCGCCGGAGTTGCCGAAGATGCGGCCACCGCCGGAGGCTTCGCCAAAGGCCTTGTCGAACTGGCCGTCTTCAAGGCTGGCAAAATCGATGTTTTCGTCCTGGATCCACTGAGCCAGTTCGCGCGTCGTGATGCAGATATCCGTATCGCGGATTTCCGGTTCATCCCAGAAGAGGCCCGATGCACTCAATTCCGGACGGCGGATTTCCGCCTTCTTGGCCGTGCACGGCGTGACGCAGACATTGACGATCTTCTTGGGGTCGATGTTCTTCTGCTGGGCAAAATAGGTCTTGATGACCGGGCTGAGGATGCTGATAGGGCTCTTCGTCGAGGACAGATGCTGGAGCAGGTCGGGATAGAAGGTTTCGGCGAATTCGACCCAGGCCGGGCAGCAGCTGGTGAACTGCGGGATAGGAATTTCTTCGGACTGCAGGCGGTGCAGGAGTTCCATCGCTTCTTCCATGATGGTCAGGTCGGCACCGAAATCGGTATCGAAGACATAGTCCGCACCGAGCGTACGCAGGGCAGCGATCATCTTCCCTTCGACGAAGGTACCCGGGTCCATGCCAAAGGCTTCACCCAGGCCGACGCGGACAGCCGGAGCGGTCTGGAAGATGACGATTTTTTCAGGGTCTTTCAAGGCAGCCTTGACTTTGTCGACATCGTTGACTTCGACGATGGCGCCAAAGGGGCAGGCCGACGAACACTGGCCGCAATGAACGCAGATGGGCATGTCCCCTGTACTGGACAGGGAGTAATAGTCCAACACAGTCTGTGTGTCGGCACAGGCCCGGCGACATAAGGTGCAGTTCTTGCACTTCGTTACGTCAAATTGAACGGCACAGTTGTGTTCATCGATAGGAACACGACGGTCAATTTTTTCAAAACGGGAATGAAATTCAGGCATATGCAGATACTCCTTTTCGGTCAGAAATTCAGTAAGTGTAAAAATCAGTAACTATGTAACATTTTGTCACAAACTTCGTTATCTATAGGATAATACAAAGTGGCATAGATTTCCATTACTTTTGTGTAATTCATCTACCCTTTTTACCATATCTTTTATGCTTTTTTGTAATATTCGGGAAAAATTGCCGTAATTTATGCTTTTAAGTCTTCCAATTCGCACCATCTTTCTGTCAAAGCATCGACTTTATCCTGTGTTTCCTTCTGTTCAGCCAGCAGGGATTCGACTTCTTCGTAATTGCTCCCGGCAGCGGCAATAGCTGCATTGAGGCCCTTGAGCATGGCTTCGTAGCGCGGTAGTTCTTCGGTGATGTGCCGCAATTCTTCTTCCTGCCGTGACGTCAGGCCGGCTTTTGTTTTGGCTGGCGTAATATTCGTTTTAGTAATAGAAGGCGAAACAGGCTTTTCACTTTTCTTTTCTTGGTGATGACTGTATTTTTCTTCCAAGTATTCACTATAGTCACCGTAAAAGCGGTCCCATGTCCCCTTTTCTAATGTGAAAAGTTTATCAACCACCCGGTCCAGGAAGTAGCGGTCATGGGATACGACGAGGACGACGCCCTGGAAAGTATCGAGATAGCGTTCGAGGACGGTCAGCGTCGGGATGTCCAGATCATTCGTCGGTTCATCCAGGAGCAGGACATTAGGCTGGTCCATGAGCAGGCGCAGCAGGTACAGGCGCCGCCGTTCGCCGCCGCTCAGCTTGGCGATGTAGGTATACTGCATTTCTTCAGTAAACAGGAACTGGTCCAGCAGGCGCGTCGCCGAAATGCGCTGGCCGAACTGGTTGGTCACGAAATGGCCGTGTTCCTGGACGTAGTCGATGACCCGCATGCCTTCGTCGAACTGGGGCAGCTGCTGGGTAAAGAAGCCGAAGCGTACAGTCTGGCCGATGGTGACGGTCCCTTCGGTCGGGGCCAGCTGGCCGGCCAGGACTTTGAGCAGCGTCGACTTGCCGACGCCGTTCTCGCCGATGATGCCGATGCGGTCGTGCTTGACGACGTGGTAGGTCACGTGCTGGAACAAGGGATGGGCCGGGTCGTAGCCGAAGGCCATGTCGTCGATGTCGATGATGGTCTTGCCCAGGCGGACGGACGTGTCGAACATTTCCACTTCGCCGATGGGTTTGCCCGCTTCGATGGCGCAGAGCTGTTCGTACCGTTCCTTACGGGCTTTCTGCTTCGTCGACCGGGCCTGGGCGCCGCGCTGGATCCAGGCTTTTTCACGGCGGATGAGGTTGCGCCGCTTGGCTTCGCTCGCCTCTTCCCGTTCGAGCCGGGCCTGGCGCTGTTCCAGATACTGGCCGTAGTTGCCGACATACGTATAGACATGGCCCCGGTCGAGTTCGATCATGGAATCGGCGACGCAGTCCAGGAAATAGCGGTCATGCGTACTGAGCAGGATGGCGGCCTTGCTGTCGCGCAGGTATTCTTCGAGCCACATGATGGTCTTATCGTCGAGATGGTTCGTCGGTTCGTCCATGATCAGCAGGTCACAGGGCATGATCAGGGCCCGGGCCAGGCCCAGGCGCTTGCGCTGGCCGCCGGACAATTCATCGACGACCTGCGAAAAATTGGAAATGCCCAGTTTATTGAGGATGATTTTGGCATGGGCTTCCAGCTCCCACGCCTGCTGTTCATCCATTTCGGCACTGAGGGCGACGACGGCCGCATCATCGTCACGCTGGACCGCTTCTTCGTAGCGCCGGAGCAGCTTCATGACCGGCAAATCGCCATCGAGGACGCTTTCCAGGACGGTATGGCCGGAAAGGAACTGCGGTTCCTGGGGCAGGTAATGGATACGTGCCTTGGGGTTGCGCCAGATAGTGCCGCTGTCGGTATCGGTAAGCCCTGCGATGATTTTCAGGAGCGTCGTCTTGCCGGCGCCGTTGAGGCCGATGAGGCCCAGTTTCTGGCCGCCGTCGATGGCAAAGGTCACGTCGTCGAAGAGGACGCGCAGGCCATAAGATTTCTTTACATTTTCTACGGTTAATATATTCATTATAATATGTCCATCACTTTCTCTGTATATTTTCTTTTACCCTAGCACATCCACCGGGAATATGCAAGGCAGTCCCCTCTTGTCAGGCTCCGCAGGGGGTGTAAAATAAAAGTACAGCTTGATTTTATAAAAGGATGTGATGGATTGTGAAAGAAGTCAAAGAAAAGAAAAAACCGATTTTATTCTATTATATCGTCGCTTTGGCCGTCATTTTCGTGTTCAACGCCATCGCCCGGCCTTACTATGACTCCCAGAGTGTCAAACAGGTCGACTACGGGACGTTCATGAACATGACGGAAGATGAAAAGATCTCCGACGTCCAAATCGAAGAGAACCAGATACTCTTCAAGGACAAGGACGGCAATGAATACCGCACGGGCGTCGTCAATGACCCGCAGCTGACGGAACGGCTGCACAAGGCCAATGTCTCCTTCAATGAAGTCATCAAGGAAAAGGATTCTCCCTTTACGGACTTCCTCATCGCCTGGATTCTGCCGATCCTGATTTTCTTCGGCATCGGCTACTATTTCAACCGCAAACTCATGAACCGCGGCGGCGGCAATTCGCTCATGTTCGGCGCCAAGAACCAGGTCAAGGTCTACGTCCCGTCGGCGAACGGCATCCATTTCGACGATGTCGCCGGTGAAGATGAAGCCAAGGAAAACCTGTCGGAAATCGTCGATTTTCTCCACCATCCCGATAAATACGCCAAAATCGGGGCCAAGATGCCCAAAGGCGTCCTCCTCGTCGGGCCTCCGGGCACGGGCAAGACCATGCTGGCCAAAGCCGTCGCCGGCGAAGCCGGGGTTCCCTTCTTCCCCATTGCCGGGTCGGAATTCGTCGAAATGTTCGTCGGCATGGGCGCTTCCAAGGTCCGCGACCTTTTCCAGCAGGCCAAGCAGAAGGCGCCGTGTATCATCTTCATCGACGAAATCGACGCCATCGGCCAGAAGCGCACGGGTAATGCCATGGGCAACAGCGAACGGGAACAGACGCTGAACCAGCTGCTGACGGAAATGGACGGCTTCAACGCCGATGACAACGTTGTCATCCTGGCTGCGACGAACCGGCCGGAATCGCTGGACCCGGCTCTGCTGCGGCCAGGCCGTTTCGACCGCCGCGTCCCGGTCGAACTGCCGGACCTGGCTGGCCGTGAAGCCATACTCAAGGCCCATGCCAAGAAAGTCGCCCTCGGCGACGACGTCGACTTCCACACCATCGCCCGCATGGCAGCCGGGGCATCGGGCGCCGAACTGGCCAATATCGTCAACGAAGCGGCCCTGCGCGCCGTCCGCGACCACCGCGATGCCGTCAGCCAGGCCGACCTGGAAGAAAGCATCGAAGTCGTCATCGCCGGCTACCAGAAGAAGAACGCCATCTTGTCGGACGATGAAAAGAAGACCGTCGCTTACCATGAAATCGGCCACGCCCTGGTCGCTGCCCTCCAGAGCCATTCGGCACCGGTCCAGAAGATCACCATCATCCCCCGCACGTCGGGCGCCCTGGGCTACACCATGCAGGTCGACCAGCAGGATAAATACATCCTGTCCCGGGAAGAACTGGAAAACAAGATTGCCACCCTTACCGGCGGCCGGGCTGCAGAAGAAGTCGTCTTCCACCAGGTCACGACAGGGGCTTCCAACGATATCGAACAGGCCACCAAGCTGGCCCGGGCCATGATCACCCGCTACGGCATGACCGACGAATTCGACATGGTCGCCATGGAAACGGTCACCAACAAATACCTCGGCGGCGACACGTCCCTGGCCTGCGCACCGGAAACGCAGAAATACATCGACGCCAAAGTCGTCTCCGTCGTCAAGGAACAGCACGCCAAGGCCAAGAAAATCCTCGAAGACCATCGCCCGGCCCTGGATGCCCTGGCCAAATACCTCTACGAAAAAGAAACCATTACAGGTAAGGAATTCATGGATATTTTGAAAGCGCAGACCGTGAGAGCGCAGGCCGCAGAATAATGGCCGTGGGTCGTGGCTAGTGGTTAGTGGTTCGTGGTTCGTGGCTCGTGGCTCGTGGGTCGTGGCTCGTAGGGGCGCCACGTGGGGCGCCCGCCATGAATAATGGCGAATACGTGGCTAGTGGGTCGTGGTTCGTGGCTAGTGGCTAGTGGCTAGTGGGTCGTGGCTTGCCTCCCCTCATAGGGGAGGTGGCCCAAAGGGCCGGAGAGGTTGATTTTAAGCCTCCCCTGATAGGCCCTTTTTGGTCCGTCAGGCGTTGACCGCAGGGAAACGCAGGACGGCTGCCAAAACGGAGAGCCGGGCTGGAGGTGGCCCGACGGGCCGGAGAGGTTGGCGGCTAACACTTCACTATATACAAGGTAAGGTAAATGTGCTAAAATTAGTTGTTATGTTGGTAAAAATTCTATAGAGTTAAGGGGTTATTATGGCAAACAAGTTTATCTCCGGCACATTGATCCTGACCTTGTCGGGCTTTGTCGTCAAAGCCATTGGCAGTATCAACTGGATCATCTTGTCCCGTATCCTAGGCGGTGAAGGCATCGGTATTTACCAGATGGCTTTCCCGATTTACCTGCTGGCACTCGATATTTCCAGTGCCGGTCTGCCTATTGCAATTTCCATTATCACAGCGGAAAAAGTAGCCAAACAGGACTATTTCGGCGCCCAGCGCATTTTCCACGTGTCCCTGTCCATGCTGTGTACGACGGCCCTCTTTTTGAGCATCGTCATGTTCTTTGGTTCCAGCTTCCTTATCGATGAACACATCATCCGTGAAAGCCGGGCCTATTATTCGCTCATCGCCCTGGCACCGGCTATCTTCTTTACGACGATTATCGCCGGCTACCGCGGTTACTTGCAGGGCTGGCAGCAGATGACGCCGACGGCGATTTCCCAGATCGTCGAACAGCTGGTCCGCGTCGTCGTCATGCTCGGCTTTGCGGCGCTCCTTTTGCCGTACGGCCTCGATTATGCCGCCGGCGGTGCCAGCCTCGGCGCCGGTGCCGGTGGGTTTGCGGCCTGGCTGGTCCTGGTCTATTACTATTATAAACTGAAGCGGTCTCTCCCCGTCGACGGGCCGACTTTCGAACAGGAAAGCATCAAGCACATCTTGAAGCGCCTGGTCATCCTGGCTATCCCCATTTCCCTGTCGAGCATCATGCTGCCGGTCGTATCCAACCTGGACCTGCTCATCGTGCCGCGGCGGCTGGAAGTGGCCGGCTATTCGACCCATCAGGCCACGGAGCTGTTCGGCTACCTGACAGGCATGTCGGTACCGCTCATCAACTTGGCGACGATCCTGACGGCGGCCATGGCCATGAGCCTGGTCCCCGCCATCAGCCACAGTTTCACCTTGAAGGAATACGATGAGATCCGCGAACGGACGGCGACGTCCATGCGCATCTCCTTCCTGGTCACGATTCCCTTCAGCGTCATCCTCTACGTCATGGCCGAACCGATCGTCACCTTCATCTACAACGCGCCGGCCGCTACGGATGCGACGCGGGCTGTGGCCATCGCCATCTGCTTCCTGGGCTTGCACCAGATTTCGACGGCCATCCTCCAGGGCCTGAAGAAGCCGAAGATCCCGGTCATCAATATGGGCGTCGCCTGTGTCGCCAAGGTCCTGTGCAACTGGTTCTTAGTCGCCATCCCGACTCTGGGCATCACCGGGGCTTCGTATGCGACGGTGGCCGACATCGGCGTCGCTGCCGTCCTCAACATGTTCTTCATTTACCGTAAAATCGGTTACGTCATCGACATCAAAGTCGTCATGAAAAACATCGTCTCCGCCGCCATCATGGGCGTGGCCATGCATTTCATGTACGCTTTCCTCTTCCCCTACCTGGGACTCTTCCTGGACCTCTTCCTGACGTGCATCGTCGGGTCGGCCATCTATATCGGCTGCATGGTCCTCAACGGCGGTGTCACCAAAGAAGACGCAGCCAAAATGCCCCTTATCGGACGATTTTTCTAGAAAAAACGCGCTGTCTTTGCGACAGCGCGTTTTTTAGGGTATAGGTAGATAACTTGTGAATTCGATTTGCATGAGCGGGCGCCCCACGTGAGCGCCCCTACAACTAAATATCAGCTCTTTCGATATTTCGCTACGAAGCGGGCCATGCGTTTCAGGGCTTCCTGGATGGTTTCCATGCTGGCGGCGTAGGAGATGCGGACGAAGCCTTCGCCCTGGTCGCCAAAGGCCTTGCCCGGTACGACGGCGACTTTTTCTTCCTGGACCAGTTTTTCGCAGAATTCGGCGGACGTCATGCCTGTGCAGCGGATATCCGGGAAGATGTAGAAGGCACCTTTCGGTTCAAAGACGGGCAGTCCCATGTCGCACAGGCCCTTATAGATGACTTTGCGGCGGCGGTCGTATTCCTGGCGCATGGCTTCGACGTCGTCATCACATTCCTTGAGGGCCGTGATGCCGCCGACCTGGGCCGTCGTATTGGCGCACATGATAGCGTACTGATGGAGCTTCAAAATCGGTGCCAGGCCTTCCCGCGGCGCGCAGACGTAGCCCAGGCGCATACCCGTCATGGCATAGGCTTTGGAAAAGCCGTTGAAGATGACCGTCCGTTCGCGCATGCCCGGCAATTTCGCGAACGATGTGAACTTGGCATCGCCGTACATGAGTTCACAGTAGATTTCATCGGACAAGACGATGAGGTCGTGTTCTTCGGCAAATTTAGCAATAGGCATCAATTCTTCTGCCGACATGACCGTCCCCGTCGGGTTGTTCGGATAGCCGATGACGATGGCTTTCGTCTTGGGCGTGATGACCTTTTCCAGGGCTTCGACAGTCAGTTTGAAATCGTGTTCCGGATAAGTCGGCACGAAGACCGGCGTCCCACCGGCCAGTTCGACCGAGGCCGGATAGGCGACGTAAGCCGGGTCGGGGATGATGACTTCATCGCCCGGTTCGGTAATGGCCAGGAGAGCCATGGCCAGGCCTTCAGAGACGCCGACAGTGACCAGGATTTCATCTTTCGGATCATAATGGACACCATAGCGTTTTTCAAAATGCTGGCTAATGGCTTCACGGAGCTCCATCATGCCTGAATTCCCGGTATAGCTCGTTTCCTTGGCATCGAGGCTGTCCTTCATAGCTGCCAGGACCTTGTCCGGTGCGGCAAAGTCCGGTTCACCGATACTCAGGGACAAGACGCCTTTGACCTGGGCTGCAATATCGAAGAACTTGCGGATCCCCGAGGGTTTGATGGCCTTGACATTGGCCGCTGTTTTGTCATTCCAATTCATAATAACACACCGCCTTTTCTATGATTATTTTTACATTTATGTATGCGTGTATCTTATATACAGTATACCACTTGCAACAAAATCATGGAAGAGGAAAAAGAGGCGCTGTCGCACAAAGCCAAAATAGCTTCATGCGATAGCGCCTTTTGAGTGGCTAGGGGTTAGGGGTTAGGGGTTAGGGGTTAGGGGTTAGGGGTTAGGGGTTAGGGGTTAGGGGCTAGGGGCTAGGGGTTAGGGGTTCGCAGGCGGGCCGCCTTTACAGGACGGCCCCTACGAACGGCGGCCTGCGTGTTTTTACGGTTTATCGAAGAGGTATTCTTCGCGGCCTACGACTTTGCCGCCTTTCATGTAGACTCTGGGGACGCGGCGCGAAATGTCGCACATGATTTCGTAGTTGATGGTGCCGCAGGCGGCGGCGATTTCTTCGATGGGGATGAAGCTGTCGCCCTGGCGGCCGAAGAGGACGACTTCGTCACCGGCGTGGACGTTGGCTTCGCCGCTGACGTCGATCATGCACTGGTCCATGCAGATGGTCCCGACCTGGGGGACGCGGTGGCCATGGTAGAGGACGTCGACTTTCCCCGACAGGATGCGAGAATAGCCATCGGCATAGCCGACGGGCAGGGTCGCGATTTTACGGCGTGACGGTGCCGTATAATGGCGGCCATAGCTGACGGTCGCCCCGGCGTCGATGAGCTTGACGTGGGCGATGCAGCAGTGCAGGGACATGACGGGCCGCAGGTCATAGGGCTTTATGTCGATTTCCGGCGACGGTTCACAGCCGTACATGATGATGCCAGGCCGTACCATGTCGCAGTAGTATTCCGGCAGTTCCAGGACAGCCGCACTGTTGCAGCAATGGCGCAGGGCGATGTGGATGCCTTCTTCTTCCATGCGCTGGCACATCCAGCGGAAGTGGCCGTACTGTTCGCGCGTGAACGACTTGTCTTTCATGTCGGAAACGGCAAAATGGGTGAACATACCGCGGATTTCGATATTCGGCAGGGCTGCGATGGCCTTGATTTCCGAGACGCTGAATTCATTGACCTGGAAGCCGACGCGGCTCATGCCGGTATCGACGGCGATATGGACGCGCAGGGTCTTGCCCAGGCGCTGGGCTTCCTGTGAAAAGAATTCGGCGTTCTTCAAGTTGAAGACGGCCGGTTCGATGTCATACGTCAGGAGTTCTTCCGTCCGCCGGGCATCGGTATGGCCGAGGATGAAGATTTCATTGTCGATATGCGCATAGCGGCGGAGTTCGACGGCTTCGTCCAGGCTGGATACGGCAAAGCAGTCGGCGCCGTTTTCAGCAAAGGTCTTGGCCAGCTCGACACTGCCGTGGCCATAGGCATTGGCCTTGACGACAGCGGCAATCTTCACTTTCGGCCCGACATGCTTGCGAATCTGGCGCATATTATGAGCCGCTGCGTCGAGGTCGATCTGGGCCCAGACGGCACGGCGTGTAAAATTCATAGTACTTTCGTATGCATTCATCATTTATCTCGCCTTCCCATTATGGAATGTTACTATATTCCATAATCATAGCACAGCCCTTATAGGCCGTCAATCAATCGGCACAGGCTGTCCATGACATTTTCTTCCCAAATGTAATTATGGCTGAAACGGCCGGCGCTGCGCGGGTCGTCGTCTTCGGCCAGGGCCTCGCCATTCATGACATAGGCAAAGCCGCTGCCCGTCCCGGGCCGGATGAAAAGGCCCGATAATAGGCCAAAGGCCTGGCCCGTGTGGCCCCATAAATCGACGGCCTTCGTGCGGCAGCCGCGGGCCGGTCCCGTGCCGTCGACAAAGAATTCGCCCAGTCCATAGGCGAACAGGGTCTGGCCGCAGGTATCGCCATTGTGGCCGTCATAGACCCACTGCGGCCGGAACATAGCCTGCAGCGACGCAGGCGCCAGGATTTGACGGTCCTGATAGCGGCCGCCGTGAAGGACCATGTCCAGGACATGCCCCAATTCTGCCAGGGACAGGCGCAGACCGCCTTGCGGTGAAAAAATCGTCGCATTGGTCCCAGGCCGGTAAGCTGCCAGGTCATAAGCCTGGCAGACGTCCTGGGCATAGGGATTCTGCAAAGAAAGGGTCTCCCCTTGTGGCTGGATGCCGCCGAAATCGTCGATAGTGCCCTGCCAGGGACCGTTTTCATTCCAATGGCCCTGTTTATCCCGTTTGAGATAAATCGTTCCCAGACGGGCGAATTCGTCGTTTTTCAGGTTACCGGGAACGTAATCGGCCTGGCAGTCCAGCGCTTTCAGGATATGCTGTTTCTGATACCTGTCGAAGCGTTCACCGGTCACGGCTTCGATGAGGGTCCCCAGGAGACCGTAGTTGAGATTACAATAGGTAAAATATACGCCCGGCGCTTGTCCGGCCGGTGCGAAGTGGCCCCCATCCTCCCAGTACGGGCTGCCTGGCGTGAAGAAAGCCCGTACGCTGACCGACGGCGGAATACTATAGACCTGGCCATCGCGCAGGCCTGACGTGTGGGAGGCCAGCATGCGAAAGGTAATGGGCACCTCCGGATAGGACGGATGACGCAGGACAAAGCCGAGATAGGGGCTGACGTCATCGTCGAGGGATACCTGCCCGGCTTCAACGAGCTGCATGAGGGTAAAGACCGTGAACATCTTGGAAACGGAAGCCATGCGGAAACGGCTGTCCACCGTCATCGGCCAGGACCGGTCCCCATCCATGCGGCGGACGCCGGCAGCAAAGCGATAGACCTCGCGCCCGCCGCCATAAGCCAGGACGGCCAGGCCGGGCACACCGGTCCCGGTGTCGCCAATCAGAGAGGCAAAATAAGCATCCCAGTCAGTTCGATTCATAGTAGCTCCTTTCGGGTGCAGAAAAGAGGCTGTCGCATTAAGACAGCCTCTTTTTACGTTGATCGTAGGTCGTTCATCGTTTGTCGTATGGGATTAAAAATATCAATCCATCGCGATGAACGATGAACTACGAACGAAAAACTTTTAAGTTAAAGGGGCCTCGCATGATGGCAAAAACCTTCGTGCGACAGCCCCTTTTAAGTGGCTAGTGGTAGTGGCTAGTGGCCGTCCTAAAGCCTTTCCAGCCCGGCTTTCCGAGCCACGAGCCACGAACCACGAGCCACTTTTCTTACCCTTTATAATTTTCCGGATAGATGGTGATATCGTAGTGGTTCTTGTCCCATTCGTGGGTAATCTGGTGCTTGTACGGCGACAGGGCGTTGATGAGGACTTCATAGGCCTTGGTGCCCTGGTAGATGCCATCGTCGGAGATGTCGACTTTGTAGCCATTTTCATGGGAATAGATGCCGCTGGCATGGTACCCGCTTTCGGCCCCGCCGGTGATGACGAAGGAAATGCCGGCCTGACGGGCTTCGGTATTCAAATGATCCAGGAAGGCGATGGTCGAGCTCTGGAAATGGGCCGTATCGGTCGTCCAGTTGCTGTCCCACGGCGTATCCATGCCTTCGGTGCTGCTCCACTTGCGCAGGTTGCTCTTGCCGAAATCGCGGCGGTATGCATAGGCATTGGCGACAGCTGCATCGTAAGAATCATGCTGATACTGGTATTGGTACTGGTCTTCATATTTCTGACGGTTCCAGGCCGTGACCGGTGTCGCCATGTGCTGCGATTCTGCATAATGGTACTTGACAGTATCGGGCGTAATCGTCCCAGGATTATCAATATTGGCAAAGGCCGATGCCGGGATCAGGGAGTGGACACGTTCCCGAAGGCGGTCACCGATTTTGTCAGAATTATTCGTTGTGGCAGTTTGCGTTTTCTTCTTGGCTTTGTCTTGTTCCTGGACCTGTGCCATAACGGCTACGGCCGGAGATACCGTTTCCGATTCCTTGACCTGTGCTGCCGAAGCAGTGACAGTTCCCATAAGACAGCAAAGAAACAGGATGGTGATGATAGACTTCTTCATTGAATTCCCCCTTAAAATACTGAAATTATGTGTATGACATTGGGTTATTTTCACGAACAACATTTCAATTATAACATATTCAGGGGAATTTGAAAAGTCCGGCTACGACCCGAGGAGCTGGCGCTGTTCGATTTCCTGGGCGGCCGCTTCATCCTGGTCCGCTTTCTTCGTATCGCCTAATTTCCGCCAGACCTGGCTGCGCAGTTTATAGCCATCTTCATAGGGCTTGACGGCCAGGGCCTGTGTCAGATACTGTGCGGCCCGCTGATAATCGCCCTGGTCCATGGCCAGCTGGCCCATGCTGTCATAGACGGCCAGTTTATCGCTGTCATCCGTCGCCAGGCGGACCGATTTTTCATAGTCCGCTTTGGCCAGGTCGAAGCGCTTCAGATGGCGGTAACATTCGCCGCGGTTATTGTAATCCATCGCCGTTTCCTTCAAGGCCAGGGCTCTCGTCAAGTCGGCAATGGCCAGCTCGTCCTGGCCCGTCTGGGCATAGACCAGGCCCCGTTCCGAATAGACCCGGCTGTCGTCGGGATGGCGCTTCACGGCTTCATTGAGCAAGGCCAGGGACTGGTCATATAATCCGGCTTCTTCAGCGACAGAACCGGCCAGGAAATAATCGCCGCGGTGCATGAATTCATACATGACACCGACACGGCGGCTCTGGTCCGCCATTTTCTTGTCGCCCTGCTTGTCATAGATCAAGCTTTCGAGGATATAGTTCTGAGGAAAGGCCGGAACCAGCTTTTCCCCCTCTTTGACATCGTCCAGGGCCTTGTCATAGGCTTCGATGGCCGTATAGGCCCGGGCCCGGTTGAAATACATCAGGCCCTGCAAAGGGTCGCCCTTTGGGCTCAAAGACAGGGCCTTGGTATAGTCGTTGACGGCCAGCTGGTATTCTTTGCGCTGTTCATAAATGGCGCCGCGGTTGAAATAATGGAAGGCCTTGCCCGGTTCCAGGGAAATGGCTTTGTCGCAATCGGCCAGGGCTTCGTCGTTCCGCCCGAGGAGACTGTAAATCGTGCTGCGCCGGTCGTAGGCATCAGCATCGTCGGGATGTTCGGCAATCTGGCCGTTGACGAGCTGAAGGGCTTTCTCATAATCCTTGGCCCGGACAGCCTGCAGGAGTTCGCTTTCCCCATGGGTCTGCAAAGCAATGGCCCCTTCGCCATTGTCTTTCGCCAGCGTCATATCATCAGCCAGGGACAGGCAGGGAATGGCCAAAAAGCAGGAAACCAGCCCGGCTAAGATGCACTGTTTCAATCGGTTCATAAGAATCCCCCTATCTCTCGGATTTTGCTTTACCTTAAGATATTCGACAGGCCCCTGCCAAAATCCTGCTAAAAGACAAAAAGTAATATGGTATAATAAGAAAAAACGAATGAGGTGAGCATTTTGTTTGAAAAAGAATATGAAGCATCGGCCAGCGGTGCGGCCGCCAAAGTCCGTTTCCTGAAGGAAAATCCCCTGGGCTACGTCATGGTGTCCCTCCTGGGCGGCGCTTATCTCGGCTTCGGCGTCCTCTTGAGCTATGCCATCGAAAGCTACCTCGGGCCACAGCCATGGTCCCATATCGTCATGGGCCTTTCCTTTGGCGTCGCCCTCAGCCTGGTCATCATCGCCGGAGCGGAAATGTTCACTGGCGACGCCTTCATCCTCTATAACGGCCTGCGGCGCAAGACCGTGACCGCCGGGGACGTCGTGAAACTCCTGGTCGTCTGTTACCTCGGCAACTGGCTCGGCGCCCTCATCCTGTCGCTTATTTTCTACGGCACGGGACTCGATACGGGCGCCATGGCCCAGGCCCTGACGGAAGCCGCCGCGCTGCGGATGAACCTGCCGCCGCTGGAAATCTTCTGCCGGGGCATCCTCTGCAACGTCCTGGTCTGCCTGGCCGTGTGGTGCTCCTTCCGCTGCCACTCGGAAAGTGCCAAACTGATCATGATCTTTTGGTGCCTCTACGTCTTCTATACCCTCGGCTTCGGCCATTGCATCGCCAACATGACCCTCATGGACCTGGCCCTGCTGGCCCCTCATCCGGACACAGTCAACGCAGCCCATTATCTCTATAACCTGTGCTGCGTCACAGCCGGCAACGTAGCCGGCGCCATCCTCTTCGTCTCCCTCCCCTACGGCCTCGCGTCGCGGCGACGGGAGTGAGGAGGTAGCGGTCAGGGATTAGGGATTAGGGGTTAGGGGTTAGGGGTTAGCGGTTAGGGGTTAGCGGTTAGCGGCTTGTCCCTAATTGCTAGCCCCTGACAGCTTAAAAGGGGCTGTCGCACGAAGGTTTTTGCCATCATGCGAGGCCCCTTCAACTTAAAAGTTTTTCGTTCGTAGTT
>NZ_JBHYRR010000042.1:0-21412 GCF_047974155.1 Megasphaera jansseni
TATCCTGATTTCAGGAGGAAACTTAAACAGCAACCTTCTCAAGAATCTCCCGCTTCTATAAGCGGGAGAGGTTCAATCCTGCCGCAAGCACATCGTCTGTTCTTTGCGGCACCTGTCCTGAAAAGTGACATGGAACTGTAACCATTGCCATATTGTTGTTTGCCTTACTCCGGAGTATAATAAATCATTATTATTTTAGATTTTTTGCTTCGGAGGAGGCTTTTTTTTATGGATTCCATCGTGAATACTTTTTCCTATGAATTGGAATATGGCGGGCCGCACGTCCATTTCCTGGCCTTTATTTTGTTCATCATCATCGGCATCGCCATCCTGCACGGCGTTTTCCGCGTCGTCATCGAAGTGCTGAGCCGCGTGACGAAAGTTCCGCGTAACAGCTGGCGCAATATTTTCCGCTTCATGCCGACCTTGCTGGGCATCCTCCTGGGCATCCAGTTGACCAAGGATATCCTGAGTCTGCCTGATTTCGTCCAGCGTGGCTTGTCCTACCATTATCACAGCGTCGTCATCGTTACGGTGACGTTTTTCTGTGCCCATACGGTATCGTCTTTCTTGAAGGATAAGCTGTCTAAGAGCGGTGATAAAGCGGCGACGACGTCCATCTTGACGACGGTCGTCGATTTGGGCGTCTACATGGTGGGCATCCTCTTCATCCTCAGTTCTTACGGTATCTCCATTTCACCGCTCCTGACGGCTCTTGGCGCCGGCGGTCTGGCATCGGCCCTGGCCCTGCAGGATACGCTGGCCAACCTCTTTTCCGGCATTACGACCCTCGTGTCCAAACAGGTCCACATGGGCGATTATATCCGCCTGGCCAGCGGCGAAGCGGGCCGCGTCGTCGACATGAACTGGCGCAATACGACCATCCGCACGGCGACGGGGAATATGGTCATCGTCCCGAACAAGAGCATCGCCACGGCGACGCTGACCAACTATGAACAGCCCTTGGCAGAATGCACCATTTCCATTCCCTTGACCATTACCTATGACAACGACCTGCAGCACGTCGAAGACGTCACCCTCGGTGTGGCCCGGCACATCCTCGACCACAGCGAATACGGCGTCACCGGCTTCGAGCCCCTCGTCCGCTATGACCAGATGGGGGAATACGGCATTTCCTTCAAAGTCGTCCTGCGTATCCGCAACATCGTCGATGAAGCCGTCCTCAAGCACCAGTTCATCAAAAGCATCTACACGACCTACAAAAAAGAAAACATCCAGCTCCTCATCCGCCACGATTGACATATATAGTTTGTAGTTTGTAGGGGCTCGCACGTGGCGAGCCCGCCAGGTATATGTGGGATACTTGTGAACTGGATTTGCGTGAACGGGCGCCCCACGTGGTCGCCCCTACAGAAAAAGAGGCTGTCAATGCGACAGCCTCTTTTTGATATGCTATACTAAGGAAAGAAAGCATCATTCACGAGAACGAGGTAATTATTTATGGAAAATAAAAAGAATAAGGGCCGCCGCGGCATGGATATGCTGCACGGCTCCATTGCCGATAAGCTGTTCCTTTTTGCCATGCCTATTGGGCTCATGGGCTTATTTGAACAGCTCTTTAACAGTGCCGACGTTTTCATCTTGGGCCGTTTCGTCGGCAAGAGCGCCATGGCTGCTGTGGGCAACAATATGCCTGTCATCGGCCTTTTGGTGACGCTGCTCATGGGGATTTCCCTGGGGGCCAATGTCACTATTGCCCAGTATCTCGGCGCCCGCCGCGACGATAAGGTGGAACGGACGGTCCAGACGGCTATTTTGATGTCCTTTGGATTGGGCGTATTGTTGACTATCATCGGCGAACTCATCGTCTATCCGGCTTTCTGGGTCCTGGAAGTGCCGCCAGACGTCTATGACATGGCCGAACAGTATCTGCGCATCTTTTTGCTGGGGCTGCCTTTCTTGTCTCTGTATAACTTTGAAGCGGCCATCTTCCGCAGCTGTGGCGATGGCAAGACGCCGCTGTACAGCCTGATTGCAGCCAATGTGGTCAATATCGTCCTCGACCTGCTGTCGGTCCTGGTCTTTGATTTCGGCCTGGCCGGCGTCGTCTGGGCGACGGTCATGGCCTTTGCCGTCAATTCGCTCATCCTCCTGGCCCTGTTATGCCGGACGACAGACCGCATCCGCCTGGAACGCCACCACATGCGCTTTTCCCGGGAAGAACTGCATCACATCATCCACATCGGCCTGCCTGCCGGTATCCAGGGTATGGTCTTTGCCTTGTCCAACGTCCTCATCCAGTCGGCCCTGAACAGCCTGGGGACGGAAGCCATGGCGGCGTCGGCAGCGGCTTTTATCATCGAAGGCAATATCTATTGCTTCGTCAATGGCTTCAGCCAGGCGACGACGACTTTTGTCGGTCAGAACTATGGCGCTCGTAATCTGCGCCGCTGTTTCCGCATCACCAAAGTCGCCTTTGGTGTCGAAGCGGCATTCCTCCTGGTCGTCACCGTGCCGGTCCTCTTCTTTTCGCCGGAACTCATCCGCCTGTTCAACGGCGACCCCAACGTCGTCGCCTTGGGGACGAAACGCCTATTTTACGTCGCCGGGACTTTATATCTCAACGGTATCATCGACATCATCTCCGGATCCCTGCGCGGCTATGGCTATTCCCTGCCGCCGGCTGTCGTCGTCCTGGTCGGCATCTGCGGCGTCCGCATCACCTGGCTGTACACGGTCTTTGCGGCCCACCGCGACTTCCTGGTCCTCATGGCGGCCTACCCGGCCAGCTGGCTGGTCACGGCTATCGTCCTGACCTTCGTCTACCAGTCCTGCCGCAAACACATCGTCCGGGGCCTGCTGAGTGAACGGCCATAGAGGGCGTCGTACCAAGACTTCAGCCAGCCGCTAACCCCTAACCGCTAACCCCTAACCGCTAACCCCTAACTGCTAACCCCTAACCCCTAACCCCTAACCCCTAACCCCTAGCCACGAGCCCCTTGATTCATGATATATCGTATGTTATAATGTAATCAACAAATAATTATTATTGATTACTGATTCGGAAGGGGGCATAAGATATGCGTTTTGGTGAAGGTTTTGTCGAAGAAATCAAGGAAGATGGGTTGGCGAAAGTACGGGTCAGCCGTGATTCGCTCTATGTGGCCTGCAGCGTCTGCGCCGCAGCGGACCACGTCAAGCTGCTGGCTTATAATTCTATCGGTGCCGCCGAAGGCGACCACGTCCGCTATGAAGTCGACGATTCGCACCTCATTTCCGGTGCCTTTGTCTGCTTCATCCTGCCCGTCGCCATGCTGCTCATCACGGCGCTGTTAGGCTATCTCTTAGTAGGCCATAGCGCCGGTGCCGTCGTCGGCGGCATCATAGGCCTCCTTGTCTCGGCCCTGGCCGTGCGGAAATACGACCGCTCCCTGAGCCGCATCATCGATACCAAAGCCAACATCCTCAGCGTCATCGTCGATGAGGATGAAGACTGAACCTTTCTTTTGTCCGGCAATTCCCTTATACTATAAACATAGTGTAAGGGAATTTTTGTGTCTAACGTTTGGAAAGGGGGAGCGGCGATGCAAGGCCTGCCTATTGGTATTGACGATTTTGCCAAAGTCCGTGAGGGACATTATTATTTTGTTGATAAGACCCTGGCTATACGGGACTTTCTCGATAATCATGGGGAAGTGCTGCTGCTGACGCGGCCACGCCGTTTTGGCAAGACGTTGTTCTTGTCCATGTTCTATTATTTTTTTGCCGCTAATCCGGAACACGATTACCGAAAACTCTTTCGCGGTCTGGCTATTGAACGGGCTGGCGAGCGGTATATGGCGGAGCAGGGGAAGCGGCCTGTTCTTTTCCTGTCCTTGAAGGATGTCAGACACCGGACTTGGCCGGATATGGTGGAAAAATTCCGCTTTCTTCTCAGTGATTTATATGACCAATACGCATATCTCATGGAAGTCCCTGGCTTTTCACGCGCTGAACGGCGGTATTTTCAGCGCATCCATGACGGGTTGGCATCTCCTGTGGAGATGGAAGAGGCCTTGCGCCGCTTGATGGACATGATGAAACGTTATCATCAGAAGCCGGTAGTCCTCTTGCTGGACGAGTATGATATCCCGGTCCAGCAGGCCTGGGAACACGGTTTTTATGATGATTGTATGGCTTTCATGCGGAATTTCCTCAGCCCTGCCCTAAAGACGAATCCGTCTTTGGATTTTGCCGTATTGACAGGCGTTCTGCGGATTACCAAAGAAAGTATTTTCAGTGGTCTGAATAATCTGGAAGTCAGCAGCGTCATCAATAGGACCTATGCCGATTGGATCGGTTTCACGCCAGAAGAGGTGCGGGTCCTGGCTCATGCGCGGCAGCAGGATAAGGCCCTGCCCGTCCTGCGTGACTGGTATGACGGCTATTGTTTTGGCAGCCAGGAAATCTATAATCCCTGGTCGGTATTGTGCTTTTTCAAGGAACAAGGCCAGCCTCAACCTTATTGGGGTCATACATCAGGCAATGTCCTGCTGGGGGAATTGTTGAAACAGACTGATCCTGTCCAGGAAGATAACCTGTTGCGCCTTATCCAGGGAGAGACTGTAACGGCCGTTCTTACGGAGAATACGATTTACCCGGAAGTTACGGATGATCCCGATGCTTTGTATACAGTTTTGTTGCTGACGGGATACTTGAAAATCGTATCCCGCCGGCTGGTCATCGATACCTGGGTGTACGTCCTGGCTATCCCTAACCGGGAAGTCCGCAGCATTTACCGCAATGAAATCCTGAGCCGCCTGAGTCCGGGGCGGACGACATCGTATCTGATGACGACCATGGAACACCTTATGGCAGGAAACGGCGCGGCCTTTGCCAAAGGTTTGCAGGATATCCTGATGAAAGTAGCCAGTGTATATGATACGGCCAACCGGGAGGCATTTTATCATGGGCTGCTATTAGGGATGACGACGCTGCTGGTCCCGGAATATGAAGTAAAGTCGAACCGGGAAAGCGGGCTGGGTCGATATGACCTGGCGATTTATCCCAGACACAAAGGGCAGTGTGGCGCCATTTTGGAATTCAAAGCGGCCAGTTCTTCGGATGAGTTGCAGCAAAAAGCGCAGGAAGCCCGTCGTCAGATTGATGAAAAAGGCTATGAAGCGGATTTCAAGGACCGGGGTATTACGAAAGTCCTGAAATACGGCATTGCCTTTTACGGCAAACAGGTCGTCTTAGTGTAAAAAGTGAGTCAAAAGAGGTCGGAGCCAGAGGGAAAATCTTTGTGCAACGGCCTCTTTCATGGTATAATGAACATTAGTCTATTTATTTCAACTATTTATGATTGTATAAAAGGGAGGCAGCGAAGATGCGGGCAATGGGAATCGACCCGGGGACGGCTATCTGCGGCTTTGGCGTCATCGACGCCGACGGCAGCCGCCTGAAGCCGGTGACGTATGGGACCATCCAGACGACGCCGGACCATACCGATGCCGAACGGCTGGTCATGCTCTTTGACGGCCTCAATGAACTCTATCGGAAATATAAGCCCGACGTCATCGGCGTCGAGCAGCTCTTTTTTAACCGCAATGTCACGACGGCCATCACTGTCGGCCAGGCCCGGGGCATCATCCTGCTGACGGCCCAGCAGGCGGGGATTCCCATCCTGGAATTTTCACCGCTCCAGGTCAAGCAGGGTGTCACCGGTTACGGCCGGGCGACGAAGGAACAGGTCATCGACATGACTATGCGCCTCCTCGGCATCCGCCAGAAAATCAAGCCCGACGATGCGGCGGACGGCCTGGCCATGGCCATTTATGCGATTTATTCCAGTCATTCTATGAGTCTGAAAAGGAAGGTGCAGTTATGATCGGTTATCTGAAAGGCGTGATCAGCCACATCTTCGTCAATTCCTGCTTCATCGACGTTCACGGCGTGGGTTATCGGACCTATGCTCCGGCTTCGACGCTGGACACGCTCTGTGTCGGCCAGGAAGCCATGCTCTATACCTATATGAGCGTCCGCGAAGACGCCATCGTCTTGTATGGCTTTGCCACGCAGGATGAATACGATTTATTCATGCTCCTCATCAGCGTCAACGGCGTCGGCCCCAAGGTGGCACTGGGCATCCTCAGCGCCGGCACGGCCGACAGCTTCCGCCTGGCCGTCCATCAGAAGGACATCAAGGGCCTGACCAAGATGCCCGGTATCGGCAAGAAGACGGCTGAACGCATCGTCCTGGAATTGCAGGATAAAATCGGACCCGTTGCCAGTGAAGACGCTGGGGCTGCGGACCTGGGCAATGCTGACGCACCGGGCCTGTCGGGCATCCTGTCAGAAACGCTGGCGGCCCTGACCAGTCTCGGCTACAGTGAACAGGAAGTTCTGCCCGTCGCCGAATCGAATATGGCCGGCTGTACGACGGTAGAACAACTGCTGAAAGCGACGCTGAAGGCATTGGGGAGCAGGAGGTAAGTCATGGAAGAAAACCGCATCATCGAGACGACAGACCTGCCGGGCGATTCCTGGCAGTACAGCCTGCGTCCTCATTATTTACGCGAATATATTGGACAGACGAAAGTCAAGGAAAACCTGGAAGTCTTCATCAAGGCTGCGAAACTGCGCAAAGAAGCGCTGGACCACGTCCTCCTGTACGGGCCGCCGGGCCTGGGCAAGACGACCATGGCCGGCATCATCGCCAATGAACTGGGCGTCAACCTGCGCATCACGTCGGGGCCTGCTATCGAACGGCCTGGCGATTTGGCGGCCCTCCTGACGAATCTTCAGGAACGGGACCTCTTGTTCATCGACGAAATCCATCGGCTGTCGCACAGTGTCGAAGAAGTTCTTTATGCGGCCATGGAAGACTATGCCCTGGATATCGTCATCGGCAAGGGACCCAGTGCCCGGTCGGTGCGCATCGACCTGCCGCCGTTCACCCTGGTCGGGGCGACGACCCAGGTCGGCCGCCTGGCACCGCCGCTGCGCGACCGCTTCGGCGTCATCTGCCGCCTGGAATTCTATAAACCGGAAGACCTGGTCCTCATCATCAAGCGGACGGCTGATATCCTCGACATGGCCATCGATGACGACGGCGCCCTGGAAATCGCCCGCCGCTCGCGGGGGACGCCGCGGATTGCTAACCGCCTCTTGAAGCGCGTCCGCGACTTCGCCCAAGTCGCCGAAGCTGAAACAATTACGGCATCCCTGGCCAATGATGCCCTGAACCGGCTGGAAGTCGATTCGTGCGGCCTCGACCGCACGGACCGCCGGGTCCTGCAGGTCATCATCGACAAATTCGGCGGCGGCCCTGTCGGCCTCGACACGATTGCTGCAGCTATCAGCGAATCCGTCGATGCCGTCGAAGATGTGTACGAACCCTTCCTGATGCAGCAGGGCTTTTTGAACCGCACGCCCCGGGGCCGCGTCGTCACCGACGCCGCCTATCGTCATTTGGGCCTGCCTGTGCCGTCGGAAGGATAGGAGGGAAGGCTATGGCAAAAGTACTCATCCTCGTGGGACTCTTTTTCATCGTTGCCGGCCTCCTCTGGATGGCTGGTGATTCCCTGGGACTGGGAAATTTCCTGGGGCACCTGCCTGGTGATATTTCCTTTACCCGGGGCAATACGTCCTTTCATTTTCCTATCGTGACCTGCCTCATCATCAGCGCGGTCCTTACGATTGTCCTCAATCTCTTCTTTCGATTGTGAGGAGGATTTTTATGTATAAAAAGAAGATAGCCCGCCTGGCCCTCTGCACGGCTCTCTGTGCCCTGGTGACGACGAGTGTCTTTGCGTCGACTTCGAAGAATAAACATAAGAGCCAGCCCCGCCAGCCGGTCAAGACGGTACGGCAGGCAGCTAAGGCTCCTGTCGGATATACACACAAGCAAGCCGTCCAAGATAGCGCTACCCTGCGCATCGGCATCCGCGAAGGCCGGGGCAGTGTCTCCGTCACCGGTCCCCAGGGACTGGGCGTCTATCGCGGAGACCGGCTCTGGAAGAAAGCCGCCGCCAACGTACCCGTCACCATTGCTTTGTCCGGGACGAGCCTGACCGTTAACGGCAATGTCAGTACCGTGCCGATCCAAGTCCGCTCCCTGGTCCATGACGGTTCCGTCAAGATCACCGACGGCTACGCCTACCGCGGTACCCTGGAAATGATGAAATCGCCTGGCCGCTGGGGCCTGACCGTCGTCAATATCCTGCCGGTGGAACAGTATCTCTATGGCGTCGTCGGCAAGGAAATGTCGCCGTCGTGGAGCGAAGAAGCGTTGAAAGCTCAGGCCGTCGCAGCCCGGACCTATGCCATTGCCCATAAGAGCCGCTTCAGCCAGCGCGGCTTCGACCTCACGGACGATACGTCGAGCCAGGTCTATGCCGGCATCAACGGCGAATCGCCATCGATCATCAAGGCGGTCAACGAGACAAAAGGGGAAATCCTCACCTATCAGGGCCGGCCTATCGACGCCTTTTTCTGTTCCACTGCCGGCGGCTGGACGGAAAACAGTGAAAATGTCTGGGGCTCGCATATTCCCTACCTGCGCGGGGTCAGCGACGCCAGCAATGAAATGCCGGGCTATCGCTGGGCCGTGACGACGACACCGGAACAGATGGCGGCCAAACTGAGTGCCGCCGGCAAGGGCGTCGGGCGCATCCAGTCCATTGAATTGTCGCCCCTGGCCAAGCGCCCTATGACGACGGCCGACCGCGGTGTATCGGGCCGCGTCCAGTCCATGGTCGTCAAAGGGACCCAGGGCAGCGTTACCGTCAAAGGGTCGGCTTTCCAGTCCATCTTTGGCCTGCGCAGCACACTCTTCGATTTCTACAGCGGCCGCGGGACGGCGCCGGATCCCGATTCGGGAACGGTCGTCCGCAAAGCCGATTTCAAGGTCAAAGCCGGCCAGCCCGTAACGATTTATGGCTTCGGCTGGGGCCACGGCCTGGGCATGAGCCAGTACGGCGCCTATCAGATGGCGCGGGAACATGCCAGTGAAAAGAATTATTACCGCAATATCCTGACCCATTATTATACGGGGACGAAGATTGAAAAACTATATTAAGTTAAAAAGAGGAAGATTATTTTGAAACTGACAGATTTTTACTATGATTTACCGAAAGAACTCATCGCCCAGCATCCGGCAGAACCGCGGGATCACGCCCGCCTCATGCTCTATGACCGTAAGACGGGCGCCGTCGAACACAAGTATTTCTACGACCTCGTCGACGAACTGCACGAAGGCGATGTCCTGGTCTTCAATGACTCCCGCGTCATCCCGGCCCGGCTCCACGGCAAGCGGGTTCCGACTGGCGGCAAGGTCGAAGTCCTGCTGCTGACGCCCGTCGGCGATGACCGCTGGGAAGTCCTGGTCAAGCCGGGCAAGAAGGCCCTGCCGGGGACGACGATTGAATTCCCTGAAGGATTGACGGGGACCGTAGAAGACCGGACCGATTTCGGCGGACGCATCATCAAGTTCGCTTACGAAGGCAATTTCGACGACATCATCGATAAGATCGGCGAAATGCCGCTTCCGCCGTACATCCATGAAAAGATGGAAGACCCTGATGAATATCAGACGGTCTATGCCAACGAACGCGGCAGCGCAGCCGCCCCAACGGCAGGCCTGCACTTCACGGAAGAACTGCTTCAGAAGATTCGCGATAAAGGCGTAGAAGAAGTCTTCGTCACCCTTCACGTCGGCCTGGGGACCTTCCGGCCGGTCGAAGAAGAAAACATCGAAGACCATCAGATGCACAGCGAATTCTATAGCATTACGCCGGAAGCCGCTGCCAAGATCAACAAGGCCAAAGCCGAAGGCCGCCGGGTCATCGCCGTCGGCACGACCAGTATCCGCACCCTGGAAAGCGCCGGTACGACGGGGACCTTACAGGCTGGATCCGGCTGGACGAATATCTTCATCTATCCGGGCTTTACGTTCCACATCGTCGACGCCCTGGTCACCAATTTCCATCTTCCCGAATCGACGCTGCTCATGCTCATCAGCGCTTTGTCGACGCGGGAAAAGATTCTGAAAGCTTATGAAATCGCCGTCCAGGAAAAATACCGTTTCTTCAGTTTCGGCGATGCCATGTTCATTCACTGAGGGAGGAAAAGCTATGGTCATTACCTACGAACAACAGGCCGAATGTGACGGCGCCCGCGCAGGGATATTGCGTACGCCGCACGGCACTTTCAAGACGCCCATGTTCATGCCTGTCGGCACGCAGGCGACGGTCAAGACGCTGACGCCGGAAGAGCTCTACGACATGGGCGCCCAGGTCATTCTCAGCAACACGTACCACTTGTTCCTGCGCCCTGGCCACGACTTGGTCCAGGAAGCGGGGGGACTGCATAAGTTCATGAACTGGAAACAGGCTATCCTGACCGACAGCGGCGGTTTCCAGGTCTTCAGCCTGGGCCAGATGCGCAAGATCACGGAAGAGGGCGTTACCTTCCGGTCCCATCTGGACGGGTCGAAGAAGTTCCTGTCGCCGGAAGTTTCCATGGATATCCAGATGGCCCTCGATTCGGACATCGCCATGGCCTTCGACGAATGTATCCCTTATCCATCGGATTATGAATACACCCAGATGTCGACGGAACGGACGAGCCGCTGGGCGGCGCGCTGCCTGGACCACCACCACAGCGATACGCAGGGCCTGTTCGGCATCGTCCAGGGCGGCATGTACAAGGACCTGCGCAAACAGAGCTGCCAGGACCTGGTCGACATGGATTTCGACGGCTATGGCATCGGCGGCTTGAGTGTTGGCGAATCTAAGGATATAATGTATGATATACTAGAGTATACGACACCGTACCTGCCGAAAAACAAGGCCCGCTACCTCATGGGCGTCGGCACGCCGGACTGCCTCCTCGAAGGCGTCGCCCGCGGCGTCGATATGTTCGACTGCGTCTTCCCGACGCGCGTTGCCCGCAACGGCATGGCCATGACCCATACGGGGCGCCTGACTGTGCGCAACGCCAAGTATGCCCACGACTTCCATCCCATTGAAGACGGCTGTCAGTGTTATACGTGCCGCAATTATTCGCGGGCCTATATCCGCCATCTCTTCAAGGCCGAAGAACTCCTGGCATACCGCCTGGTCAGCATCCACAACCTGTATTTCCTGCTGCAGTTCATGCGGGATATGCGCCAGTCCATCTTTGACGGCACGTTCCGCCAGTTCCGCCAGGATTTCTGGAAACGTTATCAAGACGCGTAAGCGCTTGCATATAGACTATTTTTTATTTCACGGAGGTGTAAGACATGGATATTATGGAACAGCTCAATGCTTTTTGGCCCATTATCCTCATGGTCGTCATTTTCTACTTTCTCTTATGGCGTCCGCAGAAGAAACAGCAGAAAAAACGGCAGGAAATGCTGGAAAGCCTGAAGCCCGGTGCCAAGATCGTCACCGTCGGCGGTGTCATGGGGAATATCGTTTCCCTGCACGACGATTACCTCGTCGTCCGCATTGCTGACAGAGTCGAAATCAAGATTACCCGCGCTGCGGTAGCTCAGGTCCTGGGCAAAGGCGAAGGCAAGAAAGCGGCCAAGAAAGCGGAAAAGGCTGCCGAAAAAGCGGCTGAAACCAAGGCAGAAGCTCCGGCCGAAGCCAAGACAGAAGCAGCTGCCGAAACCAAGGAAGCTGAAGCCAAAGATGGTCAGTAAAAAAGAACTGCGCAAAGCCATGGATGCCCGCCTCCATGAGCTGACGACGGAAGAAAAGGCAGCGGCCAGTGCCGCTGTCTGTGCCCGCCTGTCTGCCCTGCCGCAGTACCGCCAGGCCGGCAGTATCATGGCTTTTCTCCATATGCCTGACGAAGTCAGCCTCGATGCCCTGATCCAGGATGCCCTGGCAGCCGGGAAAGAAGTCTATGTCCCGGTCTGCGTCGATAAGCAGCATATTGAAGGGCGGCGCCTGTATACGCTGGAGCAGGCTGTCTGCGGTGCTTACGGTATCCGGACGGCACCGCCGGACAATCCGCGCATTGAAGCGGATGAACTCGATGTCATTTTCGTGCCCGGCCTGGCTTTTGATGCCAAAGGCCATCGACTGGGCCATGGAGCGGCTTATTATGACCGCTTCCTGGCCGGGAAGGGCGAGGCAGCTGCCATCGCCGCGGCCTGGGATGTCCAGATCGTCCCCGATGTACCCGTCGAGGACCATGACGTCGTCATGACCGATATCGTCACGGACAAACAGCATATCATCATCCATCCATAAAAAACTATTAAAGATTACCCAGAGGGGGGAGTATTGTTGCGGACCCGTAACATGATAAAATTTTTCGGGGCAGTCATCATTATCCTGGCCGCCTTTGTTACCTTGATTTATCCGCTTGCTAACTCCATTAAACAGGGCCTGGACTTACAGGGCGGTACGCATATCGTCCTGGAAGCCGAAGATACGCCGGACGCTCCGGTCACGGAAGACTCCTTGAGCCGTGCCGTTACCATCGTCGAACGCCGTATCAATGAAATGGGCCTGACCGAACCGCTTGTCCAGAAGGAAGGCGCCCGCCGTATCATCGTCGAGCTGCCCGGTGAAAAGAATCCGGAAAAAGCCATCGAGACAATCGGGAAAACGGCTGTCATGGAGTTCAAGGATGAAAGCGGAACGACCCGTATGACCGGGAATGATCTGAAGACTGCCAAGGAACAGATCGACCAGGGCCATAAGAATGTCGTCGCCATTGAATTTACCGACGAAGGGGCGAAGAAATTCGCCGACCTGACAGCTTCCAATGTAGGCCATAAAATCGGCATCTACCTCGACGGTGAATTGCTCACCAATCCTGTCGTTAATGAACCGATTACAGGCGGTAAAGCTGTCATCACGGGCAGCCAGACCCTGGAAGATGCCAAGAACCTGGCTATCCTCCTGCGTTCCGGTGCCCTGCCTGTCAAATTGAAAGTTATGGAAGTCCGCACCATCGGCCCGAGCCTGGGCCTCGACTCCAAAATCAAGAGTGAAAAGGCCTTTGCTATCGGCATTGTCCTGATCATGATCTTCTTGATCATCATTTATCGTATGTCCGGTGTCGTAGCCAACATCGCCCTGCTGGTCTACGTCCTCATCCTGCTTGGTATCCTGAAGTACCTCGATGCCACACTGACCCTGCCGGGTATTGCCGGCATCATCTTGTCCATGGGCTTCGCCGTCGATGCCAACATCCTTATTTTTGAACGGTTCAAGGAAGAGGTCCTCATCGGCAAGAGTCTGAGGACGTCGATGGAAGCCGGATTCCGCCGGGCCTTCAATACCATCCTCGATGCCAACGTATCGGTCATGATCGCCGCCATCGTCCTCATCGTCATGGGCAGCGGCACGGTCAAAGGCTTTGCCGTCAACCTGGCTTTAGGGATTGTCGTCAGCATGTTCACGGCCATCGTCGTCAGCCGCTCACTGCTCACGTGGTTCATCAATACAGGCCTCATCACCAATCCCTGGTTCTATGGCCTGAACCGCAAACCGCCTGAACATATGTTGAAAAAGGGGGGACAGAAATGAGTTTTGAAATTGTCAAACATCGCGTATGGTGGTTCACCTTATCGTCTGTCCTCGTCATTGCCAGCTTGATCTCCATCTTTGTCAATGGCTTCAACTTCGGCATCGACTACACAGGCGGTACCATCCTGGATATGCAGTTCAATAAAGCCGTCACCGTTTCCGAAGTCCGCCAGGTCATCGACAATGCCGACATGGACCTGGGCAATACGGTCATCCAGCTGACAGGCGTCACCGATCAGGATGCGTCGACGGATGTCATGCTGCGCATGCGTAACCTGTCCAGTGATGAAAGCAAAGCCGTCTCGGATAAGTTGAGCGATTCCCTGGGCGGCGCTGAAATCAAGCGGACCGAATCGGTCGGCGCCGTCATCGGCTCGGAAGTCACGAAAAATGCCATTACCAGCCTGGCCGTGGCCTTCATCGCCCTGGCTGCGTACATTTCCTTCCGCTTTGAATATAAGATCGCTATTTCGGCTTTAGTGTCGATTTTGCACGATTTGATCATGGTCCTGGGCTTTTTCTCGTTTTTCCATCTGGAAATCGATGCGTCCTTCCTGGCAGCCATCCTGACCGTCGTCGGCTATTCCATGAACGAAGCCGTCGTCATCTTCGACCGCGTCCGCGAAAATACGCGGACCCATCGCCGGACAGACTCGTATGAAAAACTGGCCCATGACAGTATCGCCCAGAGCATCCATCGCAGTATCTATACCCTGACGACGGTACTCTTTGCCTGCGGTGCCCTGCACTTCTTTGGCGGCGATTCGACGAAGAACTTCTCCCTGGTCATGCTCATCGGCTTCATCAGCGGGGCTTATTCGTCCATCTGCGTCGACACGTCCCTGTGGGTCGTATGGAAAAACCATACGTCTCATAAACGCGGTCCCCACGCCGTAGAAGCCGAACCGGCAGAAACAGAAGAATAGCATAAAAGGAGCTGTCGTATGTGCGACAGCCCTTTTTTAAATGGTTAGGGGTTAGCTGTTAGCGGATGGTTTTAATGCTGTAGGGGCCGTCCCAAAGGGCGGCCCGCCACGAGCCACGAACCACGAGCCACGAACCACGAGCCACGAAAATAAGGAGGAATCATGATGTTTAAGATCAATGCATTGGGCAAGGCCTGCCCACTTCCGGTCATTGAAGCCCACAAGGCTTTGAAGGACCACGATGCTGTCGAAATTACGGTCGACAACGAAATCGCTACGGAAAACCTCAAGAATTTATCTCAGGAAATGAACTGCGCTTATACCATGAGCCGGGAATCGGATACGCACTACACGGTACGCCTGGTCAAGGAAGGGGCCGATGTCAGCGAAGCGGAAGCTCCGGCAGTGACCGGTTCTGACTACATTGTCGTCATCAATGCGCCCGTCATGGGTATCGGCGACGACCAGCTGGGCAAGAACCTGCTCAAGACCTTTATCTACACCCTGACCGAACAGGATGTCCTGCCGAAACGGATCATCTTCTACAACGGCGGCGTCCCCCTGGTCACGGAAGGCTCGGAATCGCTGGAAGATTTGAAGCACCTTGAAGCCCAGGGCGTCGAAATCTATGCCTGCGGTGCCTGCCTCAATTTCTATGGCCTGACTGATAAGGTCGCTGTCGGGTCCATTACCAACATGTTCCGTATTGTCGAAATGATGCGTACGGCCAACCGCATCGTCAAACCATAGATCATGGAAGAAACTATCATTAAAGCCGCCATCCTCGTATCCTTTATCTTTTGCGGCTATACCTTAAAACAGCTGCGCCTTTTCGGGCGCAGCACTTTTAATACTATTTCGACGATCGTCTTCAACATTACCCTGCCGTCGGTCATCCTCGTCAACCTCAACGGCATCCATTTCGATACGCGCTATCTGCTCATCAGTCTCCTGGCCATCATCTTCAATCTGGTCATGGTCGCCATGGGCTATGCGGCAGGCAGGACCAAAGACGAAAAAGCCTTTTACATGCTCAACATGAACGGCTACAATATCGGCAATTTCGCCCTGCCCTTCGTGTCCTACTTCTTCGACAGCGCTGCCGTCCTCATCGTCTGCATCTTCGATGCCGGCAACTCCCTCATGTGTCTCGGCGGGGCCTATGGCCTGGCCCGCTGTGTCCGCGGCGAGAAAGGGGAGAGCATCGCCATGATCCTGGCCAAGACGATTTTTTCATCGATTCCGGTCTTATCGTATATCACCATGATTGCCCTGTCCCTGGCCGGCTTTGCCCTGCCCCAGGTCGTCATTGACTGGGCCAAGATCCCGGCTTCGGCTAACACCTTCTTATCTATGCTCATGATCGGCGTCGCCCTGGGCCTGTCTTTGAAAAAGGAATACCTGCACCTCATCTATACCGATGTGGGCCTGCGCCTGCTGGCGTCCGTCGCCATGGCGGCCTTCGTCTATTTCGCCCTCGACTATCCCATGGCCATCAAAAAGGTCATCATGGTCCTGGTCTTTGCACCGGTCGCCGGCATGGCCTGCTACTATACGGCCAAGATGAAGCTCAAAATCGAAGTGGCAGCCTGCATCAGCTCATTTTATATCCTCTTGTCCATCGTCGTCATGTCGGCCATGATCATCGCTTTGCAGTCCGTATGAGCGATCGGCCAGTAATTCTTCTTCCAGGTCGGCCGGTACCGTCGACGGGCTGCGCGTGATGTAGTAGCTGTCGACTTTGGGCGGTTCGAAATCGAGAAGGGGGATGGCCCGCAGGCGCTTTTCGGCCAGGTCCTCTTCGATGAGGCTCTTGGGCAGGAAGGTATAGCCGATGCCGTCGGCGACGTATTGGGGCAGCTTGGTGCTGTTGTCGATTTCCAGAGGGAAGCGGTGATGGCGCGGGAACAGGTCCTGGATGTAGAGGCCGACGCCCTGGAGGGCGAAATTGCAGAAGAGGTAGTCGATTTTCTGCAGGTCGTCCTTAGAAATGCCGTTGGCGTATTCCGTATTGTCTGCCTGGCAGACCAGGACCAGCGAGTCCGTCCGGTAGGGCCGGCAGATATAGCCGTCACGGAACATGGCGCTGAAGGAAAAAATGGCATCCAGCGTCCCGTCCTGGAGCTGGTGCATCATAGCCGTCGTGTGGCCGATGGTGACGTGCAGGGAGACATCTTTCTTTTCTTTGAGGAAGCTGCGGATGCGGCGCTGGAGATGGCATTCGTAGATGGTGTTGGTCGTGCCGATATTGATTTTCTGGGCATACGTCGGCGACGACTGGATGTCCTGCAGGGCTGCCAGTTCCAGGGAGACGAAGCGCTGGGCGTAGTCCAGGAATTTCTGGCCCGACGGCGTCAGGTCGACCTGCTTATGGCTGCGGATGAATAAGGGTACGCCCAGTTCCATTTCCAGGTCGCGGATGCGGTTGGTCACTGTCGATTGCGCGACGAAGAGCTGTTGTGCCGTTTTGGTGAAGTTCTTGATTTGTGCTAGGGCGATGAACGTCCGGAGTGTCGTTGTGTCCATGGCCGGACCTCCTTCAGGTAATTTGATTATCGAATGAAATAAATTAAAATAATCTATTTCACAAATTGTCTACTTGTATTATATAATAACCCATGTAGAGAAACAATGAATTCAATTACAAGAAAATGGAGCTGAACTAGGATGAATAAAAAAACTGTCCCCTTTAACGAAGAACAAATCCGTTCTATCATTGCTGAATACCCGACACCGTTCCATATCTACGACGAAAAAGCTATCGTCGATAATGTCCGTAAATTGATCAAAGCCTTTGACTGGGCTTATGACTTCAAAGAATATTTTGCCGTCAAGGCGACTCCGAATCCGTACATCATGCGCCTCTTGCAGAAAGAAGGCGTTGGCGCAGACTGCAGTTCCCTGGCAGAACTGGAATTGTGCGACAAAGTCGGCATCACGGGCCGTGACATCGTCTTCTCGTCCAATGATACGCCGTATGCCGAATTCAAACGGGCGATGGAACTGGGCGCCCTGGTCAACCTCGACGATATTTCCATGATCGAATTCATGGAAGAACGCGGCCCCTTGCCGGAATGGATCTGCGTCCGCTACAATCCGGGCCCGCTCCTCAAAGGCGGCAACGACATCATCGGTACGCCGGAAGAAGCTAAATACGGCATGACCCGCGAACAGGTCATCGATGCTTTACGCATCCTCAGAGATAAAGGCGTCAAACACTTCGGCCTGCACACCATGGTCGTCTCCAACGAACTCCATGTCAATGGTCTGATCAACACGGCCAAGATGATGTTTGAACTGGCTGTCGAAGTACAGACCATGCTGGGCATCAACATCGAATTCCTCGACTTCGGCGGCGGCATCGGCCTTCCGTACCGTCCGGAAGAATCGTTCATCGACTACGACGAACTCAGCGCTGGCATCAAGAAAAACTTTGAAGAAATCATGGAACCGGCTGGCCTCGGCAAATGCCGTATTTCCTTTGAATGCGGCCGTGCCCTCACGGGCCCTTACGGCTACCTGGTCACGACGGCTATCCATCACAAACACATCTGGAAAGAATACATCGGTGTCGATGCCTGCATGGCTAACCTCATGCGTCCGGGTATGTATGGTGCATACCATCACCTCACGGTCATGGGCAAGGAAAATGCACCGAAAGACCACGTCTATGACGTCGTCGGCTCGCTCTGCGAAAACTGCGATAAATTTGCCATCGACCGCAGCCTGCCGGAAATCAATGACGGCGATATCCTGGTCATCCACGATACGGGCGCACATGGCCATTCCATGGGCTTCAACTACAACGGCAAACTCCGTTCGGCTGAACTCCTGCTCCATGCAGATGGCAGCGTAACCCAGATCCGCCGGGCAGAAACCTTGGACGACCTCTTCGCTACCCTCGATTTCTCTGATTTATAATTCAATATGAATGAAGGGTATCTCATGAATTAAAAATTTTCATGGGATACCCTTTTTTTATTGCAAAATTTTTTTTAATTTTAATCTCTTTTTAATCTTTATCTTATATACTGGACATACATCATCTCATCGTTCCGTGAGGAACCGGAAAGGGGGAGTCGACGATGATGAGTGCCTATGATATCCTGACGGGGATACAACTCTGCATGGCCATGGCCATGATTGCCTATGGCATTTACTTCCGGAAGAGCCGCACGTGCAGCCTGTGGTGGTTCGCAGGTCCCAGTGTCCTGGTTGCCATCTGGGCTGCGGCTGTATTATATTATTATACGGAATATCCTTTTTTGACGACCCTCTGTTTCCTCATGGCCTTTTTCCTGGGCCTGGGCCTCGGCTTGTGGTTCAAGAAGGGCCTGCCGGAACTGACGTACTGCCGCCAGCAGCACCGCCTCCGTTGTCCGCCCTTCCGGATGGCGCTGCCGGTGAATCTCCTGTTTTGCCTGATTTTCGCCTCGTTCCAGGCCGTGACCTACCATATGCCTTTTATCATCCATTCGTGGTTGTTCAATGAAGTCCTGGGCTTTGCGCCGGGCATCGGCATGGGCTGGCTGTGGGGGCGGGGATTGGCTATGCTGTTCGATATTCCCACGCGGGGACAGCAGGTCTATAAAGATATTTAGGAGGGACTTTATGTATGGATAGTAGTGAACGGAGAGAAAAGATTCTTCAGATTCTTCAGGAATCATCGTCGGCCGTCACCGGGACGGCTTTATCGAAAGCCTGTAACGTCAGCCGGCAAATCATTGTCGGCGACGTAGCGATTTTGCGCGCCCAGGGGACAGCGATCATCTCGACGCCCCGGGGCTATCAGTTGGTCACGCCGGCGGCACCGGGCTGCACGCGGGTCTTCGTCTGCTGCCATGGCAGCAATCTGATGGAAGCGGAACTCAATGCCATCGTCGATAATGGCGGTATCGTCCACAACGTCGTCATCGAACACGACGTCTATGGCAACCTGGAAGGGACACTGAATCTTCATTCCCGCCGGGACATCCAGCAGTATCTCAAGCGCATGCAGGATTCCCATGCCGAAATGCTCAGCACCATCAGCGGCGGCATTCATACGCATCTCGTCGAAGCGGCGACAGAAGAGGAACTCGATGCTATCGGCCAGGCCCTGCGCGACCTCGGCGTCTTATATAAAGATTGACATTTTCGCTCCATGTCGGTACAATAGTGCCATGTAAATATAACTGTCATGACACTTGTACAGATAGGAGGAACTATTGTTATGGTATTAGAACGACTGGAAGCGCTGCCCGTAGGCCGCTTCCACTATAAACTGCTGCTGGTCACGGGTCTGGGCTGGCTCTTTGATTCTATGGATACCGGGCTCATCGCCTTTATCCTGCCCGTCCTGGCCAAAGAGTGGGGACTGGCACCGGGGCAGATGGGCCTCATCGGCAGTATCGGCCTTATTGGCATGGCCCTGGGTGCTGTCGTATCCGGCACCGTCGCCGACCGCATAGGCCGTAAGAAGGTCTTTACGATTACGGTCTTATTGTACAGCATTGCTTCGGCGTTCTGCGCCTTGTCCTGGAATTATCAATCCCTGCTCGTCTTCCGCTTCCTCGTCGGCTTCGGCCTGGGTGGGGAACTGCCCGTAGCAGCGACGCTCGTTTCCGAATATGCGCCGTCCCGTGTACGCGGCCGTTTCATCGTCCTCTTGGAAAGTTTCTGGGGCCTTGGCTGGATTGCGGCGGCGTGCATCGCCTATTTCTTCATTCCTCTCTATGGCTGGCGCATGGCCTTCCTCATTGGCGCTTTGCCGGCACTCTATGTCTGCCTGATCCGGATGCATATGCCGGAATCGGTCCGCTACCTGCTGGCCCATGGCCGCGTCCATGAAGCCCGTCAGATTGTCTTGTCCCTGGAAAAGACCCTGCATGTGCCGTCGCAGCCCTTTACGGAAGCAGATGAACCGCTGCCGGCAGTTACGAAGGCTTCCTTCCGTGAATTGTGGAAAAAGCCTTTTGCATCGCGGACCATCATGCTCTGGCTGGTCTGGTTCGGCATCAATTTCAGTTATTACGGTATCTTCATGTGGCTTCCGTCCCTGGTCTTCCAACAGGGCTTTACCGTCGTCAAGACTTTTGAATATGTCCTGATTATGACGCTGGCCCAGCTTCCGGGCTATTACTGTGCCGCCTGGCTGGTCGATAAGATCGGCCGCAAGTATACGCTGTCCGCGTTTCTCTTGTTCAGCGGGGTCGCCAGCTATTTCTTCGGCCACGCATCGACGGCTGCGACGCTCATGATGTGGGGGTCGGTCATGTCCTTCTTCAACCTCGGGGCCTGGGGCGTCCTCTATACGTATACGCCGGAACAGTATCCGACGGCTATCCGCGCACTGGGAAGCGGATGGGCTGCTGGATTCGGCCGCTTTGGCGGCATGGCTGCGCCGATGATGGTCGGGGCTTTACTGGCCCGGAGTTTCGGCTTTGGCAGTGTCTTCTATATGTTTGCGCTGGTATTTGTCGCCGTCGCCGTCATCGTCATGAGCCTGGGCGTCGAAAGCAAGCAGAAGGATTTGGAAAGCATCAGCGAAGAACTGGTCAAGGCAAAATAAAATTTTACACTGGAATGTAAAAAAGCTGTCAAAATATTCTTGACAGCTTTTTTTTTCAATGATAAAATACTTTATGTCGCATGAGTTCGGAAATGCTCGGAAATGAAGTTTTAAGTTTTACATGATTTAAAATTTGGTTCTTGACAAAACGACACAATGTGATATACTAAACAAGCTGTTGGGGCGAGGCCCTGATACAGCGGGATTCATACTGAAAGGTGTGGGTTCGGAAGCGTCTGGACAGGACGCCGGATGGTTTGAAACTTTGAAAAAAGTTCAAAATCAAGCCTTGACAAGCTCTTCTGAGTTTGTTAAAATAAGCAAGTCGTCGCCACCCGGTGATGACAACGATGACCTTTGAAAACTGAACAATGAACTGAATGAAACGCCAACGTGCGAGGTTCTATTTTATAGAACGTCAAACAATGAGTAATACCAATCAATAAACAAGAGCCAAACGC
>NZ_JBHYRR010000043.1:0-21132 GCF_047974155.1 Megasphaera jansseni
AGGAAAAAGCCAGAGTCAAACTGGTGTCTTTGTACCCGGATTTAAGCAAATGACCGTTTGTTGTATATATGGAAGAGACTATACACTAGAGACATCGTTCATTATAAAAGGAGCAAAAAAGGAGCAGAAAAACAAGCGTCGTCATCGTCGAAAACGCCCTGTACGTCATCAAGACCCGGCCAACATGAGCCGGGTTTTTCTTTTTTGCCTACTGCCAGGAAGCCCCGCCCGGCCATCATGGGAGCCCTGGCCACACGACGGCATAGATCTACACAGCGGCCGCTTTTATGGCGTACCGTTTTCCCCTATGCTATAATATGGGTGTTGCTCGCCCCTATACAGAGCTAGTAAGGGGGTGTTTCATTATGCTTAAAAACATTCTCAATTTTCTAAAGGCCGTTATGGCAAGCGTAGTTTCCTACTACCTTTGCAAGTGGTTAGACTGCCTTTTTCAAATTATGAGCAACTAGCCCCGGCGCGTTCCCGTTGAACGCCACAAAGAGAAAGCCCCCGGAATGGCCGTTCCGGGGGCTTTCGTGTTGCTCGTGTCATTATGACATAAAAACATCTCAATTTCTATATTCATTATATCATGACTATTCTGCCTGTCAATCTGAACAGCTACATCATTTTTTGAACAGCTTCATCATGGAAATATGGTAGCCAGCCCCGGCAAAACGTCGGGCCAACTTTGCAAATTTTTACACTTTTTGCCGCCTATCGTACTTCCGATAATTAAAGATTATAGGAAAGTGACGGTTTTAAGCCGTTTATAAGGCATTTGCCGCCCGTTTTGCCGTCATGATTCACACAATTATAAACATTAATAACCTTTTATGAATAATCGTTGTATAAATTCAAAAGGCAGTCAGAAGGAAGCGGCCGACATATCGGACGAAAAGCGGGCCGATATTCTCCCCCCCTCTAGGCCGTGACTATGGTTAAATAGCTTCTATTCTCCCGTGTATCGCGTTTTTATTGTTTCTCCACGTAATTCCTCATGTAGGTTGTTCCATTCCCCTATGAGCCGCAAGGAAGCGGAACGGAGTGCTGCCAGAAATGGAAACGCCTTGCAAGCCAACACGCGACCGCAAGGGTGTCCGAAATGGACACTTGAAAAGAAAGTTTCCCTACTTTCTATTTCAGCAAGTTGCCTGGAGCTTCCCCTTATGTAAAGAACATTAGTTTGTTTTATGAAGAGAAGGCACGGCAACACCCACGCGGCCGCAAGGAAGCGGCGATATTTCCCCCGCTATAATTTAGCGATAAAAGGCCAGTTTTATGCGTTTTTCCGTGAATTTCGGGCGATTTTCCTTTGAAATGGCCTTAGTTTCATCAATTTGCTAATCATTGTACCCTTGCCAGAAACTACACCCCCTACGCGCGCAATACTCGTATTACAAAAAGGGCTGCCCCCGGCGTCAAAAACAACCACAAGGACAGCCATGATAGGGGGGATGTACTCCACGCGTTAAGGGCACCCCATGCAGGAAGTCCAGGGCAATGCCACGCGGTATCCTCTATCTAAATATACTTACTTGTATTCCCCTTCCCATCCATCACCAGGGTAACAAGATCCATAACGCATTGACTCAATAGCATACAGCTTTTTCACAAATAGCCGATACCATTCACAACTCAATAACTTCAATAGCCAGGACAATTTATAACACAACCTTTCACCACATCGCCCCCATAAAGGCAAAGCCTGCAAGCTATATAACAGCCGCTTCCCCCGGCCGGGGAATAGCCTACATAATCAAGTAGAACAACCGCCATGGCCTGGCATAGCCTGCTTTTCATGTTCTATTTATTTTCCATGGCCCCTTGAGAAATTTATAAGGCCGCCTGTTTTTTTAGGGCCACCCGGTCATTTTTGTGCAAGGTTCTAAAATAATAGCCGCTTCCCCGGCCGCCAACATGAATAGATCCATACAGCTCAACAGATGAACCACCCGCACAGCTTCATGTTATTTTCAAAAATCGGCAACCGCGGCGGCTTGTCGTTCCCATCATCCTACAATCAGCCAGGCAATACAAGGCCCTTGATAGGTTCTTTCAAACTGCTTTCAGCCTTGCGGCCACCGTGGCCCCGGTAAATAATCACATGCCAGGGAAAAACAGCCCTTAATTTATTTTTGAAGGGCATCGCATCGGCTTTAGTTCGCAAGAATACAGGAAATACCCCAACATTCCATAGCGTAGCCGTGATTAAGTGACACATAGGCCGACAGTTTCCCCGGCCGCTTCTCATGGCCGCTTTTCTCTTCCCTAAATGCCTTCCCATTGTCCGCCTTTAGTGGATATGGGAAGGCCAGGAAGCGGAACATATACAAGATAACTTTTCCCTGTATTTTGCCTCTCTATTTCCGTAAAATTTAAAGCGTGGTATGGTATATATACTATATATGGGTGGTAAAATCACCACCCTATACAATCCTGTATGTAAAATAGCTAAAAACACCATTATTAAGCCATTTATAGCTATTTATAAGGGTGGTAAAATCACCACCTTACAAAAAAATGATAAGGTGGTAAAATCACCACCCTAAACGCCTATATTCATCCACTGTAAAGACATCTTGAAAATAGATTTATTCCTTTTCCCCTTTCCACCGACTGTTATAATTTCAATAAATCCCATATTCATAAGGGCTTTTTTATCATTAATGAAATTTTTCTTTTCCTTATCCGTATATAGTTTATTGTTTTTAGCTACTTCAAAAGGCAAATAAAATACATCATCCCCCTGTAAATAGTCTACATCCGGGAAGTCTATACGTGGGTGCCTTTTACTGTAATGTGCTTCACGATAGGCCAGGCAATACAAATCTATTTGCCGCCGCGATAAAGCACGCCAGGCGGCCGACTTCTGCATTTCATAAGTAAGCGGCATGAATTGCTTGCTATTTCCCAGATATTCCGGTATTTTTCTTTTCTTCCTCATTCCCCCTTTTCGCCCCTTTCTATGAAGCGGCCGGGAATTTCCCCTGACCGCTTGCAATTTTCCAATAATTTCCATACAATACAAACAAGGCGACACCTGCAAGGGTATTCGTCCGGCCGTTTCCTGCCTGCAACGCTAAGGGAACGGCCCTTTTATTTTTCATAGCAAAAAGTTTCTATTCCATGGATACAACACGCCACGCCATAAAAAACACCGTCAATGACTTCTATATCGACAGGAACAATATATTTTTTCGGCGCGATCATGTCTCTTTGAATCATGCTGCCATGCTTATAATGTAACCCCGCTTCCCCGGCCGGGGCTTTTTTTACATCTGCTTTAGGGACACGCACGGGAATAATAGCAAACTGCGCCCCGGCATGAGTCTTTTTATTTTCCGGGGAAACAGTGAACTTTTCCGCGTCTTCAATCGATCCAAAAAGAGAAACAACACCACGTGGGCCGGGAAAAATTCCGTTTTTCTTGATAGAAGCAACCGCCGCCCATGGGGCAACATGGAAAAAAGTAGCCAATTTACGATACTTTCTAGTTGTTTGTTCGGGATTCTTCAAATTACGTGAACATAAAAAATAATTCATTTTTCTATCTCCTTTCGGCCACTTATTGGAGCTGTCCATCTTGCCAATTTTTCATAGCTCCATCCCTTGTTAGCGCGGCTTTATACCGCTTCCCCGTCATGCACTCGAATACATAAAACATACCTTTAGGGACGTGGACTGTATCCGCGATAGTATAGCACATATCAAGCAAATTATGCCGTTTTGGGTAATTGTTCACTGAAAGTGAACAGACCACAGAAGCACCGTATAAAAACGTGTCTGTATTTCCGGCGTTTGCTTGCTTTGCAACGATTTCGCACAGCCGACTATATTCATAAATGGACAAATGCAAAGAGTTTAAATAAATTCCCCGGTCAAAAGCTGCCGACGCATTAACGGCCGCTTCTTCTTTGCAGGCTTCTTTCATGGGTTCACCCCCCTCTTATTTTCGTAACCACATTTTCTTTTCACTCCGTTCTTGCAGGAAGCGTTCAAAATCTGCCAGCCTTACCAGGCGCAAGTTATAACTCAAATCAAGGAAGGAATAGCAATATTTCGGCATCTTTCGCATTTCGGACAACAATACATAAATTGTTGTTCGGCAAAGGGAAAACCGTTTCTGTAAATCGGGCGATCTAACCCATACGGCCCCGGCATCGTCTTCATAGATTTGAGCTATTTTTACTTTTTTCTTTGCCATGACTTTCATCTCCTATCTAAGACAATTCCAAAATGGACTTACAAGGCACTTTCGACGGTGTTTTTATTTTTCTTGTACTTCTTTTTGAGTGACGCCCCAACTCATCGGCTCATGTAGAAGACAATCAACACCATGAATAAAGGGGCATCCCTGGCAATCATTCTTTTCCAGCCGGTAATACAGGCAGAACCGTTCGAGGTTTTTGGCCGCTTCCACGGCGCGCTTTTTCGTGTATTCCATGGCTTATCCTTCTTCCTTAATCAATACTTGCGGTTCAACATTCAAAGCATGAGCGATTTTGCACGCCGTTAGCATACTTGCACGACGCCGCCCGGCTTTCAAAGCAAATAAGGTAGATTGCGTCACAGATGAACGGCGGGCCAATTCTGCCCACGTCCACAAATGTTTATGCGCCAGCTTTTCTACTTTTTCCATATCCATAAATACCGCATTTTTCATTTTTTCACCTTCTTTAAAAACACAATTTTATTGAATTTTCAATTAGACTATACAATATTATCGTGTTTATTGTCAATAATAAAATTGTGTTTTTGATTGACTGAATACAACTTTTATAATATTATTATTTTGAGAAAGTAGGTGTATAAATGCCATTTAAAGACAATCTGAAAAAATACAGAGAAAAAAGCGGCTATACAGCAAAAGCATTTGCCAAAACAATAAACATAGCCTACACAACTTATCTTACCTATGAAAACCAGGGTAGAGAACCCAAATTCGACACCCTCATAAAAATAGCGGACGCGCTTCATGTATCTATTGATGAATTACTAGGCTATAAAGCCGACATGGCCGACGAATTAACGCGATCTATTCAATTTCTTGAAAGTATCGGTTTTACTATTCATCGGTATCATTCTTCAAAACTGGAACACTATCAAGACTATTTTGTAATAAATAGTCAATCGTTCGACAAAAGCACTTTTCCGCGTAACATTAAGGAATTTTTTATGATAAGCGACCATAGAAACAAGAATATTGCTCATCTCTCACGCGCGGTTATTCCTCAAACGGTTATAGATCTAGCCCATTGGCTACTCAACAATGAAACATTAAATCAAAATATCAGCGCCCTATATTATCAAGAGGCGTTCAAAATACTGCCATTTATGGGGCATGAAATAAGAGAAGAAATAGAGGCCAGTTATTGGAAAAATCCGCCAGCATTTGAAAATAAAGATATTCCCATAGAGGAAAAAAACAAAACAAGGCGCACCGCGCTATTACTAAGATATCTAGATATAATTCGAGGCAAAGACTAATAACCACAAATAAACCATCCTTCAAAAATGGATTTACAAGGCACTTTCGACGGTGACGACGTTCAAGCATTTTTGAAAAGAGGTTGTCTATATGTGGATTGAAAAAGTTACCAATTCAAAAGGAACACGCTACAAATACCGGGAACGGTTCACGGCTGCCAATGGCCACACAATCACAGTGAGCCTCACCCTAAACAGTAATAGTTCACGCGCCAAAAAGCAGGCCGCCGACGCCTTGCGTGAAAAGTTTTTCAAAAAAGAAGGCCTGGCCAGGGAAGCGGAAAAGGAAGCGGCGCGCGCCATCACGGTGCACACCCTTTGTGATGAATGGTTTTCCATTCATCGGCAAACGGTCAAGGAAAGCACGGCCTACACGGAAAACTTATGGATCCGGAAGCTAAAGGCCAATATTTCCCCTTCCTTCTTAGTGGCCAACTTGACGGCCAACTACATGACGCGTTATTTCATGGGGCAATACTACGAAAAGAAAGCCTCTTATCCCTACGTGTATTCACAGCTGGCCATATTCAAGCAAATTATGCGTTATGCTGCAAAAAAAGGATATATCGACCAGGCCGCCGACTTCCTGGCCATCAAGCTCAAGCGACGCCCGGCGACGGCGCAAGAATTGGCCAAAAAGAACAACAAATTTCTCAGCCGCGACGAATTACGCGACGTCCTGGCCCTCATCGCCCAAAAGTCACCCCGTGTAGCTCATGCCATGGAATTTATTGCCCTTACTGGCCTGCGCTGCGGTGAATTATTGGCCCTGCGCTGGCAGGATGTGGAATTGACGAAAAAGAGTATCAACGTAAACGCCACGCTTGCACGAACCACAGAAAGCGGAGCGGCCAGGAAGCGGAACACGCCCAAAAACGTATATAGCTATCGTGTAGTACAGCTTGACGACCGCGCGGTAAAGATTCTTCAATGGTTCAAGGCAGACAACGACCGTTTACGTCTATGGGGCCATAATACCTATACCGACACTGGTTATATCTTTACGACCAAAAAAGGCCAGCCCATGTATATTACTGGCATCAATACGTTACTTTCTAAGCTAGACTATCCTAAACGCATTACTACGCATGTTTTCCGGCACACTCACATTAGCTTACTGGCAGAAATGGGAGTACCATTAAAAGCCATCATGCAGCGCGTCGGGCATCACAATCCAAATACAACGTTGAGTATATACACCCATGTTACAGACGCCATGCAAGATAAGGTTGTAGAAAAGCTTAATGCCATCAGCCTATGAAAAAAGCCCCCTTTCTCCAGGGAGCAAAAAAGGAGCAAAAGGGGGCAAATATTTCAGATTTTACGATGAATCACGAATAATCACAGGCAGCAGAAAAGCGCGTAAAATAGCTTTTCTACGCTACTTTAAACACTGGCAAACATTGTCTTATTTGCTTATAATAAAAAAACGTTAATTATACCATATTTACGCCCCTGCGAGAATCGGCAGGCAGGACAGAATCGCCGCAATCTGTCTTATTTACACGTCCCATATCATGGGATAAAATGATGGTACAGTTTATTTTTAGGAGGTTTTTTCTATGGCAACAAAACGTGTCCTCGCAATCCACGATATGTGTTCTTTCGGCCGCTGCTCCCTGACAGCCGCCATCCCGGTCATTTCGGCCATGGGCTTCCAGGTCTGCCCCTTCCCGACGGCTATTTTCAGCAACAACCTGACCTATGGTGACTATACATTCTCCGATTTTACGCCGCACATGACGGAATTCATGGATAAATGGCAGAAACTGGGCTATTCCTATGACGCCATTTACAGCGGTTTCCTTGCCGACGCTGGCCAGATTGCCATCGTCCTCGATGCCATCGCCCGCTTCGCCAAGAAAGATACCCTCGTCGTCGTCGACCCGGCTATGGCCGATGATGGCAAACTCTACCCCGTCTTCAAGCCAGATATCGTAACGGAAATGCGCAAGCTCATCGCCAAAGCCGACGTCATCACGCCGAATTATACCGAAGCTGCCCTGCTGGCCGACATTCCCTATGCCCAAGGGGCTCCGTCCATGAAGACTATGCTCGAACTCTGCCAGCAGTTAGCTGCTATGGGACCGCGCCAGATCATCATCACCAGCGTTCCCTCCGGCAGCGAAACGATTACTGTCGTCAGCTACGACGCCCGGACGTCCTCGTTTGACGAATGCACAGTCGACCGCATCCCCTTCAGCACCTGCGGCACTGGCGACCTCTTCACCAGCGTCCTCACGGGTTCCCTGCTCCAGGGCCATCCCCTGCATGACAGCGTCAAAAAGGCCACGCAGTTCCTGAACTACGCCATCGGCTATACCTATCAGGCCGGCAGCGACCCCCGCGAAGGCGTCCAGGTTGAACCGTGCCTTAAAAAACTGTTCTAAATTGTATTGTTAACCTATATAATTATATATCAAGTTGACCTCATGAGCGCTTTTTTGCTATAATACGGAAGAAATCCGTAAGCAAAGGAGCGCTTTTATCATGTCTGATTCAAGAGAAAAGACGATGCGCCTGACGCGCATCGCCCTGTTGATTGCTATGAACTGTATTTCCGCGTATTTGATCATCCCCCTGCCCTTTTCCCAGTCACCGATTGCCTTGCAGACGCTCATCGTCAACCTGGTCGCCTTCCTGCTGCCGCCCAAAGACGCGGCCATCACTATGCTGGCCTATATCGGCATCGGCATCATCGGCGTTCCCGTCTTCACTGGCGGCACATCGGGACCGGGCAAGATGTTCGGCCCGACAGGCGGCTATATCTGGGCCTATGTCGCTGCCGTCTTCCTCATGTCCTGGTTCAAAGGGAAGGAATACAGCTTCCGGCGCTATTCCCTGGTGGCCGTCGCCATCGGCATCCCCGTCATCTATCTCGGCGGCGTCCTGCAGCTCAAAGGCGTCACGGGGATGCCCTGGGAAGCCGCTATCATGAGCGGCGTCGTCCCCTTCATCCCCCTGGACATCGTCAAGAGCCTCTGTGCCGCTGCCCTGGCGCGGCCGCTGCTGGCCCTGGGCCTCACAGGGACTCAGGACTGACGCCGTCCATACATCCGTCCTTTGTCGGCATACATTTTTCGGTCCACCTGGGACAGCACTTCGTCGATATTGACGATAGGCGTATGGCACACGATATAGCCTAAAGCCATGCTGATGCCACTGGTACGACAGCGGGCACGCAGGTCCTTGATAAGCCGCTGGGCCTGCGCTTCATCGGCGTCCTTGACAACGATCATGAACTCGTCGCCGCCCATACGGAATACGGAGATATCACCATTCAGGCTTTTCATGATCTGGGCGGCCTGGCAGATGAGCTGATCGCCGGCTTCGTGGCCCTGGGTATCATTGGTCTGCTTGAGGCCGTTGAGGTCGCCGAAGATGAAGGCCAAAGAGATTCCATCGGGCAGACTGCGGCGATATTCAGAAAAGGCCCGGCGATTGCCGACACCCGTCAGCTGATCCGTCGCGCCGATGCGTTCGAGGGACCGGAACGTATCGCGGTTGCGCAGCATGCTGGCCAGGAACAGCGTCAGCGTCGATAACAGGAGGCCTGCCGATTTAAAGGCCAGCGCCGACGGGTTGATGACTTCTGTGAACCCCAGGGAGCGGCCGGACTGGGTCAGATGGCCCGATACGAGGCGGCGGATGCCCGATATATGAGCGTGGAAGCCCGGATGCTGCCGTATGAATTCCGGTGCGTCTTCGATAATGGCCATCTGTTTGGCATCAAACGTATCATAGAGCGCCCGCAGAGAATTGATGGGAATATGCTGGGCCATATGAGCTACAGGCTGCAGCCCTTCCTGATACCATTCATAAGTCGCGCTGACCCGGCTGCCCCGTTCTTCAAAGAGTAGGACCCGTTCAGCCTGCAGGCTGTGGCCGATTTTTTCCAACATCTTCTGTAACCCCGTGTCGGGATCGGCTTCGCGCATGCCGATAGCGATGACCTCATTGGCCATGACTTCCCGGAAAAGGACGTTATTTTCTGCCATATCCCGGTTGATATACGGATTGATGTCGGCTGCTATGGAAAAGCGGTAATTCTTCCCCTGCCAGGGAATGAGCGTCGTCCGCATGAACACATGCTGTTCCGTCTTGCGGTTGCGGCGCATGACCGTATAGAATGCATCGCGGCGCAGCCTGCTATTGATGCAGTCCTCACAAGGCGCATCGAGACCGGCCAGGAGCTTGTAGCACTTTTCGCCGACCCAGCTGTAGGCATCGGAAAGGCCATAGCTCTTCTGCATGTATTCATTGACATAGATCAGTTCATACGTATCCGGGTCGATGATGGATACTTCTTCATCGAGCTTATCGAACTTTTCCTTATCGAAGACCAGGCGGTCACTGATATAGACGGCTTGGCCATAGCGCTGTTCCTTGGCATCTTCCAGGCGCTCCCTCAAAAGCTGCATGATTTCATCGAAATCCCGGCCTTCCGAACCCTGGGCAATGGCATACTGCAAATAGAGGGTGCAGCTGTAGCCGTCGATATCGGTAATGCCGTGGATGGCGTTGGTCAGCTGCAACAGGGTATTGCGGAAATCCCGGTCCAGATTTTGATTGGTCATACAGAAAAAACGGCTGCCGCTCAAATGAGCCATCGTCTCTTTCAAAGAATTGATAGCCAACAACTGCCGGGTAATGGCCTGCAATAATTTCCGGGCCACTTCTTCCCCGTAATCCTGAAAAATCTGTTCATATTCCGGTACTTCCAGCATGATGCAGACGTAATCATTGCCATGACGCCGGTAATTTTCCATATACTCTTCCGCAGCCAGCAAGAGGCCCCGGAAATTAAGCAGCCCCGTTTCTTTGTCGATGAAACTGATCTTCCGGAGCTGTTCTTTTTTTGTATCCCTTTCTTCTAAATCAGTGAAATAGCCCAAGAGCCCGATGATATGCTGGCCCCGGTAGATAGGGAATTTCGTAGCCGTAATCCGGTGCAGCTGCCCTTGGACGAGGCATTCACCGAGGACGTCCCGCGTGATTTCCCCTTTTTCCAGGACAGCCAGTTCGGCTTCCTGATAGACCTGGCCGTTGATATGCCAGCCTACGTCCTCATCCGTCTTTCCGATGAGGCTTTTGTCATCCTTCAGTCCATAGTAATCGAGGAAAGCCTGGCTGACGCCGGCAAAGCGGCGGGCCCGGTCTTTCCAGAAGAACTTGATGTCTGAATAATGGATCATGGCCTGGCTGAGTTCACGCAAGAGGCGGAAATAAGGCTGGCGGACCGGTTCCAGATTATGGATGCCAAAAGACGTGGCAAGGACCGGCAACAGGCTCTTGCGGTCCCGCGCCGTTTCCCAGACGTCGTCGCGGCAACACAGCAGGATATTCTGCCGCCCCCCATTGCGCAGGAGCATGGCTAAAAAGACCGTCCAACGATAGCTGCCATCGGCCTGTTTGATGCGAAAGACACTGCCCGTGCTGGCTGTCTGCGACTGGCCAGCCTGACGATAGATGTTATCAAAATCGAGGAATGATAAAAACCGCTCCCGGTCATCATCATAGACGAAATGGGCAACATAGTCCTTCAGCAGGTCTGAGATTCCCTGCAGTACCTGGCCTTCTATCCAGTTCGGCATAACCGTCTTGATGATTTCAAACGTATCATCCCTGGGATTCAGATAATACAGGCCCTTATAGAGTTTCAAAATATTGCGCAGCACATAATCGATGCGATGGGCTTCCTTATCTTCCCCGGCATCGGCAATGTTATAGACCCAGGCCCGGCAGAGATAGCGGCCCTGAGTCCCGCCGATGAGCTCCAGATGAAGCTGTAAATAGTGGTCCTCTTCGATATAGGTGACGACCTGTTCCTGGCCGGATGCAACGAGTTCATCCAGGCAGGGCTGCAATCGCTGGCGGAAGGAAAAGTCATGGATCCATAAGGGCAGATCCATGCCATTGTATCCTGGCAGGGCTGCGCGGATAAGGCGGCGAAATGCGGAATTGGCAGATAAAACAGCGGCTCGTGTTCCATCATAATGGAAAACGGCAACGGGGATATCGGTCACGACGTTGATGAGACCTGCCTTATCATAGACCGGTTCTTCCCGCCGCGTTTCCTGGCCGAACTCATAGTGAGCGCAAAAAAGCTGCATATCTTCATACGACATGGGACGGCCAAAGTAATAACCCTGTATCTTTTCACAGCCGATCTGCCGCAGGAAATCGACCTGGGCCTTCGTTTCCGCCCCTTCGGCCAGGGTATGGACGCCCAGTTCCTTGGCCATGAGGACGATGGCCTTGAGGATGCGGCGGCTCTTTTCATTGAAATTGCGCAAAAAGGCCATATCGATCTTGAGTTCATCGAAATGGTAGTTATGCAGGACGTTGAGCGACGAATAGGCACTGCCGAAATCATCGAGCCAGACCTGATAACCCGACTGTTGGAACTGCCGCAGAGTCTGGACCAAGTTGTGCTTTTCTTTGACCAGCGCCGTTTCCGTCACTTCAATGCGGATATAGTCGCGCTGCAGGTCATAGCGGTCTATGATATTCTCCACCAGGACAAAAGGGTCCATGAGATTGAAATCATGGCGCGACAAATTGACCGACACAGGCAGGACGGGCTGCTTGTTGATCAGCCGGTAGTGGAGCTGCTTGGCCACTTGTTCCAGGACATAGATATCCAATTTATGGATGAGCCGGGCCTGTTCCAGGACGGGGATGAAGACACTGGGCGTAAGCCGGCCGTAGACCGGATCTTCCCAGCGAGCCAGTGCTTCAGCGCCGCAGATTTTTCCGGTCATGGCCCGGATGACGGGCTGATAATAGACCTTGATATGGCCTTTTTCCAGGGCCGTGTTGAAATTTTCCAGGACGAAGGCCCGCTTTTCCAGGGCTTCGCCCATGTCCCGCGTGTAGATGGCCCAGCAGCGCGTGGCATCATTCTTGATGGTATCGCAGGCGATTTTAGCCATATCGAATGTATGGCGCACGATGTGGATGTCATCGTCTTCGAGCAGGCAGACACCTGCCTTCAGGACGATGTTGGAATTATTGATGTAGGCATTGACACGGCTGCAGATGACTTCAATCTTCTGAAATATATCCTGCCGCATGGCCAGGACACCAAAGCCATCGGCTGAAAAGTGGGAAATGAGCATCCCCGGGAAATACTGACGCAGCAGGACGGCAATGCGCTTGAGGCAATGGTCGCCGGCAGCCAGGCCATGGAGGGAATTGTAGAGGCGGAAGTTGGTGAGGTTGAAGTAAGTCGGACAGTACAGCGACAGACGGCCCTTGGGACTTTCCCGCCGGGCCATCTGCAACGCTCTCTTAAAGAACAGGCGCATCCCCAACAGCCCCGTCAGCGGGTCGTTCAGGGTGCTGCTGCCCTTCAGTTCACTGCTGATGATCTGCAGCAGCCAGGCAGTCTTCCCATCGTCCAGGGAAATGACACTGACCGATCCTTCGGCCCGGCGGAAGTGGTCATCCCGCGTACGGAAACGGAAGGTCACGAATTCCGAACGGCCCTGTTCAGACATATGGGTGACAGGATAATAATCCTCGCTATCGACCATGCCCCGGAACCGCCGTCCCGTAAAACGGTAAAATTCCGCTTCATCCATACAATGATAAATCTTCAGCATCCCTTCATTGACGAATAAAATAGGTTCCCCCGGTTCCATGCCGATCAGGCATATGCCGGCCGTCAGCCGATCATAATAGCGATGCAGCTCACCCTGGATTTCCTCTAGCCCCATGCCCTTCACATCCTCCTGTGCCATGTGTTATAAAGCATTACGATTGTCAAGACAAATGATTTGAACCTCTCCTGCTTGTAGAAGTAGGAGATTCTTGAGAAGGTTGCTGTTTAAGTTTCCTCCTGAAATCAGGATAGCCTTATTCTCAAAGGGCTGTCCAAAAGCCCCTTACACAGTCCCTCGAAATCGAAGTTCTGCTTACTTGGTAGATAATTTTGCACTTCTTTTCTACCCGTCGCGATTCGCCTATTGCGTCGTGCTGCGGCAAGGGGGAGTGCTCCTCCCAAAACGGCTCAAAGACCGTTGATTGAAAATACTTTTTTGTTCACGCAGAAGTCTAACTGCTATTGATATTATACCACAGACTCGCCATTCATCTCCAACCTAAGAGGAAGGAGTCTTCTGGCGAAACTGGGATAAATTTCGTCTATCTACGGAATTCACGCGGGACGCCTTAACAGGACGTCCCCTACGAAATCGCATATAGGCGATAAAAATAATACATTGCTCGCAGGCTACAAAAAAAAATACACGGCCTGTGGCCTTGTGTGTAGGGGCCGCCTGGGTAAGGCGGCCCGCTGTAATTTGCGGCAAAGCCGCTTTTGAGTCCGGGCAACAAAAAAAGGACCTGTGTACGTAATCGTACACAGGTCCGATAATTTCACAAAGGAAATTATTTGAGTTCTACTCCCTCGGCCTTTCCCAAAAATGAGAATGGCTTCACTAAGCCGTTTTTAAAGAATCATTTTTTCAAAATCAGCCTCATTTTCGCAGTTTTTAAAAAAAATAGTATCATTTGAGTATCACTGACCAGTATCCTTTACGGTGCGTTCCCATGCGTTTTAGGCAGCCTTTTTCCTGCAACTTCTTCGTATGATATTTTATAGTACCAAGGGACAGCGACGTGGCCATCGCAATTTCCGATTGCGTGCTGTCTGGTTTCTTTTGGATATATGCTAAAATAGCTTCTTCCTTATCATTTAATTTCACAGACAGATTCGTCCCAGTTTGGTCAGTGTTTTTAGTTTGGTTAGCGGTTTGGTCAGTGGTTTGGTCAGTTTTTGGTGTTTGGTCAGTGGTTTGGTCAGTTTTTCGATACAAGTTTACCCGCAAATCGCCATCAAAATCAAGAATTTCCGGTTCCCTCAGCCCATAATCACGGCAATCCCGCAAAATACGCGGAAAGCCACTGCCCCACTTTTCAATCAGATTCATGTAAGCAAAAGCATTGGCCAAGGCCCGGTTGCGAATCTTTGAAAATCCTTCTTTCATTTTTTCAGGCGTTACGCCGCGCATCAGGCCGCCCGGAGAAGTAACTTCCAGTCGATCTGAAAAAAGAGCAATCTGAATGGATCCCGGCTCCAAATAATTACGATGTACAAGTGCATTGGCAATTAATTCACGGATACTGTCCGGAGGCAGTTCATAAATATCCTGTCGATAGACTCCCTGAAATCTAGCACCCATGTTGATTTTTTCAAGCACGTACTGATATGCTTTTTCCACTTGTTCCTGAATCGGTGCATCAATTTCCCGTTTATCGATAAAAACGGCTCTATCTTCCGTTTTAAACACAGCACATTGAACAACTGGAGGATACCCAGCCTGATGTGTCAGCATCGCATATGCATAGGTTGGTATAAGCTGGCCTTTATGTTCAAGCAAAACGCCCCACGAAATAAGCTGATTGACTGTCAACTCTTTGATTTCTTGACGCTGGAAATCTGATGCTGCATTTTTTTTAGCCGTTTCTCTCATCGAATGGCATAATGCTGCCACATCAGACTGCTTCACTTTCAGATTTGGAATCGGTTGTTGGTCGAAAAATTTATTTTTCCCTTCTAAAAGTAATTCCTGCAGCATCGCCTGATCCGCAGGACGCGTTGTTCCAGCCGTCCGGATATAGGTTCCTTTCACAAGCCCCTTCTTTTTGATATAATACGGGCGCTGCATTCCTGGCGCAATCTCCAAAATGATAAGCGATTTCCCCTTTACTTCCTGAACAAAAAGATCCGGAATAATCATCGGCGCACAGCTATCCGTAACCGCATTAGTAATAGCATCCATCAGTCGAAAAAGGTCGCTCTGGGGAATACCAACAACCTGCATCGTTCCGTCTTCAATACCAAATACAATCCGCCCGCCATCTCCATTAGCAAAGGCAACAACAGATTTCATATATTTCTGGCTGTCTTCCGGAACCATTTCCTTATATTCTACGTTTTTAGACTCCCCTTGAAGCAATGAATCTTTTTCCATCCCTATTGCCGCCTCCTCTCAGACTCATTGTAGCAGATTATAAAATTTCCTACAATAAAGCAAGGCCCCCGTACCACTAGTGCAGGGGGCTTGTCACATCTTGCAGGGCATTGCTTATTTCGCCACGTCATCCAAAGATTTAAAGGGAATTCCCGGTTCTTTCTCGGCTCGATCCAGTTTCTCAGCCATTCCCGGTATTCTGTAGATATACGCCGTGTCATTTTTTCCATTAGCTGGCTGCTTCTGCCCGTCCAATGGTTTATCGAAAGTCTTTTTCATGATTTCACCTCCCCTATATACCTTTCCATGCGTCTGCAATGGCCCGCCAGCTGGATTTCAACGGATGTTCGTTGATTCTGTCGGCTAATACAATCGGCCACAGCCCCCAATCATTCAATTCATAGACTAAATCCCGATTATTGGAAATCCCCGAACGAGGGTCCCCATAAAAATACCCGATAGCCTTCACTTTTTTAGATGATTTGTCAACCAAAAATTCTACCCAATGGCTATCTAAATCAAAATAAGAAATCATATAGTATTTAAATCGTTCTTGATCTCCGTATTTCGTCTTGAAAGTATATGTGCCCTCCAAGGCATACCCTGTATTCGGTATATTCCTGTATTTGTCTACATCTCCAGAGTAAAGCAGCTCACCGTATGCTGCTATGACCTGCTCCAAACTCATACCTACTTCGATTCCTTTGTCAGTCTGATACCCTGGCTTCATGATGAGGATGGTATAAAGCAAGCCCGATTGACGCCGAAGTCCTGCAAGCGGATTATTGCTGATAGTCATAAAAAGACTATGGTCCTTCTTAAGGTACGCATCCGACCAACGATCTTTGCTATAAAATTTGTAGTCATTCTGATTTAAATAATCATACAAACACTGATCGTTGGCATAGTTAAAGTGGTCCATGATACCGGCGTCATCAACATATGCAAAGGACCCAGCAGGCATAATAAGCAACATAGACCCGAGGAAAAGTTTTGAAATAGATTTTGCTCCAAACATAGGCGTCTCCTTTCACCAAGTTTAATCACCTCAGAACCAAAAGTACATCAAAGTATAGTTATTTTTCGTCATCTTTTGCTACAAGCAAGAACTTTTCCATAGGAATATCAAGGTATTTCGATAAAATACGGAGGTCCTTTATCTTCAATAAATCCGGCTTCTTTTCCAACTTTCGATAGGTTTGAATATTGATTCCAAGCACTTTTGCAAGATCAATTTGCCGTTTTCCTCTTAATTTTCTCGCCTGTATCAAAGATAATCTCATCACGTACCTCGCCTCCTTTTACTATACTTTAACACACTTAAATATATTTAACAATAGTAAAAGTACAATTTTCTATACTTCATGATGATTTTTTTATACTTAATGTTGAAAAAAATAGATATTAATAGTAATATTTTATATAGGGAGGTGTCGCCATGACAATCGGTGAAACAATCCGGAATATCCGGCAAGTAAAAGGCTTATCACAAAAAGAATTGGCCGATATCTGCGGTGTCAGCATGGGTGCTGTTTCAGCATGGGAACAAGGCCGCAATGAGCCACGGCCACGCATCCTGAATAAAATCGCAGACCACTTCAATATTCCCGTAAATATGCTTCTCCATCCACAATCAGATACACTTCAATTGTTCGAAGATACACAAGCTTCAGATCACAAATTTTCTGCACAGGAAGAAAGGCTTATCCATCAATACCGGCAGCTTTCGCAGCTGGGAAAAGATACCGTAAATGCGGTCATTCATGTCCAACTTCAAGGACAAAAAGCAAACTATCCGGAAGGATATGAAAGTGCCTCAGAATTCGTCAATGAACCCAAGGGTCTATATGAACAGCTTTATAAAGCCAGCCCTGAAATTTTACAAGAAATAGAACGATATTTTCAGTACTTGCAAGAAAAGGAAGGTCATAAAACGTAAGCGAAAAATATATTCAAAGCAGAATAGTATACAGCAAAAAGCCGACAGGATAAACCTGCCGGCTAATATTTTTTAAACTATATTTAATTACTCTGCCGCTTATCTAAATTCCTAGCCCCTGCAACTTTCTTATCCTTTTCCGCAAGATTTTCTGCTTTCTTAAGAATCCGATCATGAATCTTTTGTTCTGGGAGGCAGTCAAGTATATAAATACCGCCAAGCTCATCCAGATAAATTTCAAGATCACGTATCCTCTCAGATGAAACCGGAATACCTGCTACCTGCGCATCGATTACTGCCTGAATAAAGGGACGAAGTATTTCCGGATTATTCGATGTATTTCGCTCCAGAATATCGACAATGAATCTGGAATTCTGTGCCACAAACCGTGTCAGATGATACGGATCAGAATCCATCTTGTCATAGGTCAACCGTCCTGTCCACCAAAGACGTGACATGGCATTCCGCGTAAGCGACCGTCTTGCCCCGAACCCGAAGAAATAATGCTGCAAAATATTATTTATCGAATGATTTTTCTTTGCTTTCCATCTGTACTGCACATACGTCCAGAACGGACCAAGGCAGAGGGCAGACCAAAGCCGCTCATCAGATGCTTGAGAATCAGACAGAAAACGGAAAGCATCATACACTGCTGTTATATTCACCGAATCCGTCTTGCCGGGAATATCATCATTCATATCAAGTGATACCTGCGGCATCGGAAACTTGGAATCGGAAAAGATATTCCGCCCAAATGCCTTCTGAAGCCAAGTATTATCATCTTCTGCAAAATGATTCACAAAAGAGCTTATATTATTTTTGACAGTGTTCATATCATCTGTCTTAAAAAACGGCATCATCATACCTTGCCACCTTCTATCCCCTCAACACCGGACAGCTCTGCAAACGCACCCGGAAGCGGGCTTCCAATTAACTTCTGAGCAAGCTCCATGGAATCCCTTCCGGAAAGTCCGCCGCCTTCCACATCACAGTCAAACTCCTTTAATAAAACATTCCTAATTGACCGGAACCATCCGCAGTCCTGACCTCGCCGGTTCATCTCTTCACTGTCCCAACGTTTTATCTCCTCGATTACAAGAACCAGTGCCGGAACGATTGTCAGTGCGTTCAGTACCGTCTCAAACCTCGGATTCTGTGATAGAGACTTATAGCTGTAATAATCATTATACGGGAGCTGAACTACGATTTTCTCTCCACTTCCGTCGACCTTCATCTCTTTAATGGTTTCATCCGTATTCTGAATAATTGAAAAAATCGATGGTGTGTTGGCAAGATCGTCGATACGGACGGACACATCCGCGTTTACCTGCTGCCCTACGGCAAGAACACATCCTTCTTCAACATCAAAGGACATTCCTTTATAATCATCGTCAAAGTCCTTACTAAAATAGGACTGTAAATTCTCATCTGCTACAATAAACGGACAGATTTGAACGAGATTCTTTACCTCACGGTTGGACAACACATAAGATGAAGAGAGTTTGTCCGTACGGATCACTTTGCGAAAACCAGTCTGCGAACACTCCATATGATATACAAAGGATGCTTTGCCACTCCGCACAAGACCGAGAAGTTCCTTATTTGTAAGGGCCGCCTCAAATACAAGTCTCGTATTAAAACCGTCCTTAACATTCGTGATTTTTACATCAAATGCATGCTTATCTTTGTAATCATCCAGAAAATATGCAAGCACGGGATAAGGATACATTTTATACCGTATGTCCATAACCTTTTACCTCCAGGCTACAGTAGTCTCCACTAAAATCCAGTTTCACATTAATCTTAAGCGGTTTACCGGCTTCAAAAGTAAGACCTATAATCCGGTTTTTCTCTACCTTAAGTGGTGTTCCGTCAGAAAGAGAAGCCGATATCGCATCCGTGCTGTAATCTACAGATTCTGCTGCGATAAACACTTCAAGATATCCATTGTCCGCGGATACCACTGGAGTATAAGAAATTAGATATTCGCCGGTTTTACGGCTCCTGCATACAGCTCTCTTCTTAGACGGCCGAATATAAACGATCTTCTGTTTATGGTCAATCGGATGAGTTCCGACGCCAGTCCCTTCATCGGAACCGCCGCCACCACCGTTACCGTTTCCGTCGCCGCGGCTGCTACCTTCACCTGGGAGGCCGGACGATGTTTCTTTTCCTTCCGGATCATTCACCCCGGCCTTAACACCGGAATCCGGATTCTCCACAGGCGCACCAAAACTAGCAGACGGTCTTACTGTCCGAGGAATCAGTGTGACTTCTCCAATTTCATCTGTCAACGCTTCCTCACGATTTTCTTGTTTCCCTTCTTCCTCCGCTGCAAGATACTGTCCAACAGCCGGATCGAGAGGATCTCCGCCACCTTCCTTTTTCTGCTCATTAAAGCACTTGCGGATAAAATCAAACAATTTTTTAGTAATTATTCTCGCTTTTGTTTTATCATCCGCGCGGTCAATCTCCCACTTCGTATGCTGCGGATTCTCCAGAGATCTCAGGAACGTATTCAGGGCATCCCCTTCGATATACATAATTCCGGCAAAAGGAATGATATTGTTAATGTAACCACGGTTCATGATCTTCATGCCAGTTCCCCTTACAATCGCCACACGATGCCACAGGCCCGGTGCGATTAGGAGCTTAAGATGCGCAGTCCCCATACCTTCCACATCCATTTTATATGGTGGACAGGTCTTCTCATCCGCACAAAGCACCTGATAATACTCATCTGCATGATCCTCAAACTTATCTTTATACTGCTCCATCAACTTCGGAAGATAGTCTTTACTGATTTCAATCCCTTCCACCCTAACAATCAGTCTACCAGAATAAACGGCGTACAAGAAACCGTCAAGTACAGAAGCCACCATCTGAGAAACCCAGTCCTCATCAGAATCAAAACCAAGGATATAAATATCTGTGCCGCTCATGCCATCCAGACGGGTAAACCCAGGATCCAAAAAAATCTGGTCCCTTACTGGCATATTCTTCTCAAGACCGTAAAAACCGGTTCCCTGCGTCACCATGCCATAGGCAGTCCTAAAACTTGTCAGACGGGAAACCCCCTGGTATGCCTTTACACCGTCCTTATCCAGAGTGGAATAAAACACGGTGCGGAAATCCGAGCAGGCAAACGGAGCAAACTTGCCAATACCGAAAGATCCTCCTGCTGTACCAGACTTATCCGATGCTCCGGTTGACTTCGTCAGATTGCACCAAGGAGAATTATAATCCTGATCTGATCCAATCAGGCCAGACGTGTGAAAATCACTGATGCGAAGGCAACTGATATATTCCTTCTTCCCTACTGCCTGCGCATTCTTAAAGAAATTTACAGCTTTCTGGTTGTGCTGAACACTCCAGAATTCTTCCGCTCTATGAAACGCATCCATCAGCTGATCAAAATGAGGAACCGCGTCCTTCTTTATCCGAAATGTCCGGAATTCAACAATGACTGGCTGACCATCACTACCAGCGTCAATCGAATTTTGACAAATCTCTCTGGCGAGGGACTTCATGGGTGTTCCCTTGAACGTCTCCACACCGGAATCAGCAATGCCGAAGATTTGACCGTAATCATTCAAAGGAAAGCGCCAAGTATCTTTCCAAAGTCTAAATTCTTCCATACTTCCTCGTAAGCGGAAAATAAATCGGTGGATTTAATCTCCTGGCTGTTTGTGAGACAATAGGCTCATCAAACAGGATAAATGA
>NZ_JBHYRR010000044.1:0-19162 GCF_047974155.1 Megasphaera jansseni
TTGGACAGCCCTTTGAGAATAAGGCTATCCTGATTTCAGGAGGAAACTTAAACAGCAACCTTCTCAAGAATCTCCCGATTCTATAAGCGGGAGAGGTTCAAAGGAATATGACTTCGATGGGAGCGCCTTTTGGTAATGGGGGCGTTCCTTTTTTTATATACGCCAGGGCGTTGGTGTGGGCGAGGCCCAGCAGGGCACTGGACGTCAAGGTTGTATTGGGTGTGAAGACGGGCTGGCCCTGTTCATAGGTCAGGCGGCCCTGGACGAAGCGGTCGACGGGGTTCTGCTTGTGAATCGGGCCGCCCAGATGGCATTTGATGACAGAAAATTCGCAGTTCCTTTCGCCGTTGAGGCGGCGCAGGATGGGGACGGCCAGCAGGTGGAAGGCGTTGAACGACGCCGAAGGATTGCCGGACAGGCCGAGGATGAGCGTCTTATGGCCGTTATCGTCGATGACGCCGCCATAGGAAGCCGAACCGGGCCGCATGGTGATGCGATCATAGAGCTGTGTGGCGCCGAGGGCTGCGTAAATCTGGGGCATCGTATCGTAGAGGCCGACGGAGACGCCGCCGGTGCTGACGATGAGGTCTTTGTCCCTGGCCAGGCGGCGGACAGCCGCTATTTCTGCTTCGAATTGTTCCGGGCCGTCCGATACGTGGTAAAAAGTGACTTCGCCTCCGTAGTGTTCCAATAAGGGCTTGAAGAGATAGGCGTTGGAGTTGTAAATCTGGCCATGGTGCCGCACTTCGCCGGGCATAACCAGTTCCCGCCCTGACGTCAGGAAGAGGACCTTCGTCTTAGCATAGACGGGAAGGTGATTGTTCCCCAGACCGACGGCGACGGACAGGGCTCCGGCTGTTAGTTTCGTCCCGGCCGGGATGATGACAGCGCCGGCGCGGCATTCTTCGCCTTTGGGGATGATGTTGCTGCCCGGAGGGATGGCTTCGGTCACCTCGATACGGGTTTCCTGGCGTTCGACGTATTCCTGGGGGATGACGGTATCGCAGTCATCCGGGACGGCGCAGCCCGTCATGAGGCGCACGGCCTGGCCGGCTGCAACGGGACCGTCATAGACGATGCCGGCGCCGATGGTGGCGATGACTTCATACGTGTTTCCACTATGGCTGTGGATGGCATAGCCGTCGAACGGCGATTTGCGGTATGGCGGATAGTCGCAGGCTGCTGCTATGTCTTTAGCTGTGATGCGGCCCAGGGCCTGGTCCGGTGTGACGTATTCTATTTTCGCGTCATAGGAAGGCAAGGCGCCGTCGAGACGGCGCCTTGCTTCGGTAATCGTAACGATTTCCATAGTTATGGTTTTCCTTTTTTCAATGCTTTTTCATAAGCTGCCTGTGCTTTGGCGGCTTCTTTTTGTGCTTTCAATTTAGCCCGCTGGGCGGCGGCGACGGCCGGGTCGAAAAGGCTCAGGGCTTCTGTCGGGCAGGCTGGGATACAAGCCGGTTCTCCCGTTTCTGTGTGGGCGCAGAGGTCGCATTTATAAGCGACGATGCGGAAGGGCCGGCCTTTTGTATCACCGTGGTAAATCTTGGTCATATTGATAGCCTGGAAAGGACATTCACGGGAGCATTTCCCGCAGCCCCGGCAGGCATCTTCATCGATGACGACCGAGTCTGGTCCCAGTGAAATACAGTGGAAGGGACAGGCTTCCATACAGCGCGGTTTCGGGCACTGCTGACATTGGACGGCCTTCGTGACTTTTGACGTGTAAACGACGTGGACCCGCGGCGTAAAGTCAAAGCTTTGGGGCTTGAGGGCAAAGAGCGCCTTGCCCGTATGGCTGGCTACGCAGGCAGCCATGCAGGTCTTGCAGCCGATACAGAGTTCAGGGTCTGTCTTGACATGTTTAAACATCGTTTACACCTCCTTTACTTCGATGCCCATGCGGCTGCGGATGGCTGTATATTGGGCCTTCACATCGAGTTCAGCCTGTTTCTGGTCTTCGATTTTTTCGACGCGGCAGGCACAGTATTTAAATTCCGGTGTATGGCTCTTGGGGTCCAGGGCAGCCGATGTCAGTTCGTTGCAGGCGCCGACCCACCACTGGTAGGTCATATACGTTGCCCCTTTCGAGACGCGGTCTGTTTCCCGGCAGCGGGTAATGGTATGACCCCGTTTGGAAACGACGCGGACCAGGTCGCCATCGGAGATGCCCAATTCCTGGCAGTCTTCGGGATTCATCTGGATATAGCCTGGTTCATCGGCCAGGTCGGCCAGGAGGCGGCAGTTGCCGGTCATGGTGCGGACCGAGTAGTGGCCGACTTCGCGGACTGTCGACAGGGACAGGGGATATTCCGGACTTTCCAGCTCTTTCGCCGGGGTCCAGGGATAGTAATAGAAGTGGCCTTTGCCATCAGCCGTGGCGAAATGGGCGCCTTTATGGAGATATTGCGTTCCCGTATCGTCCGGGCTGTCTTCTGTGCAGGGCCATTGGATGCCGCGGTTTTCGACCATTTTTTCGTAGCTGGCGCCGGCGAATTTCGGACAGAGGGACCGCATTTCGTCCCAAATCTGTTCGGTATTGTCGTAATGCATGGGGTAGCCCATAGCTGTTGCCATGAGGCAGAGGATTTCCCAGTCTGTCTTGCAGCCAGGCTGCGGTTCGATGAGCTTGCGGACGCGCTGGAAACGGCGGTCGCACGACGAATAGACGGCGTTGTGTTCGCCCCAGGCCGTAGCCGGGAAGATGACATCAGCATATTCACAGGTCTTGTTGAAGAAGATATCCTGAACGATGACCAGGTCGATGGCCGCCAGGGTACGGCGGATTTCCGGCAGGTCCGGATCGGATTGGGCCGGGTCTTCACCGATGATGTAATAGGCGTGGATACGCTTCTTCGGGTCTGGTTCGCGCAGGACTTTGTCCGGCACATAGGTCAGGGGCAGGCCGACGTGGGATGGCAGGGCGACGCCCCAGGCCTTTTCGAATTTATGACGGATTTCATCGTCCGTGACGTCCTGGTAGCCAGGGTACTGATTGGGCAGGACGCCCATGTCACAGGTCCCCTGGACGTTGTTCTGGCCGCGGACCGGGCCGACGCCGGTGGCGTAATGGCCATAGTTGCCGGTCATGAGGCTTAGATTGGAGCAGGCGATGACACATTCGACGCCTTGTGAGAACTGGGTGATGCCCATACCCCAGAGGGTCATCGTGTGTTTGGACGAAGCGAACAGGCGCGCTGCCCGGCGGATGTCGTCGGGATTGAGATGGGTGGCCGCGGCGACGGCTTCCGGCGCGTATTTATCCTGGGCCACTTCTTTGGCATAGTCGGCAAAGCCTGTCGTATGCTTTTCGATGAAATCGTGGTCGACCAGGTCCTCGGTGACCATGACATGAGCCATGGCGTTGAGGAAGAGCATGTTCGTGCCGCCCTTGATGGGCAGGTAAATGGTGGCGATACGGCCCGTTTCAGTCAGGCGCGGATCGACACAGATGATCTTGCAGCCCTTCTTCTTGGCCCGGACGATGCGGCGGGCGACGAGGGGATGCGAGACCGGCGCGTTATAACCGATATCGAAGATGACTTCTGCGTCTTCGAGTTCGGGAACGCTGAAAGACATAGCACCTTCACCGACGGACTCACCGAGTCCGGTAACCGATGGAGCGTGTCAAATGCGGGCGCAGTGGTCGACGTTGTTCGTGCCGACGACGGCGCGCATGAATTTTTGCGTAATATAGGCGGCCTCATTGCCGGGACCGCGGGCCGAACCGGCGCCCATGACGGCGTCCGGGCCGTATTCCTTGATGATGGCCTTGAGGCGGGTCGCTGCGTATTCGATGGCTTCCTGCCACGATACTTCGACGAGGGGCGTGCCCTTGCCGTTTTTGCGGATCATCGGCTGGCGGATGCGCTTGGTCAGAATCTGAGGGTCATTCAGATAGTCCCAGCCGTAGAGCCCTTTCAAACAGAGCCGGCCTTCGTTATTGACACCGCGCGGCGAGCCTTTGGCTTCGATGACCTGGTTTTTTTCCGTATCGACCGTGCAGGTGATGACACAGCCTGTGCCGCAATAGGGACAGACGGTGTCTATTTTTTTATAGGCACACATAGTAACACCTCACTTTTACATAAACTGGAGACTTTTAGTATACCACGGACGGGGTATGCTTTACTAGGTTCAGTGTAGGACTTATTTCGGTGAGGTGCAAGACAGAAAAGAACAAACTGCTTATATCGCCGACGAGCGGTAACCTGTGAGGAATAAGATGTCATTGACCAGCCGGCTGTCATCTGCCTGGGTCACGTCGAGCTGCGGGAACGGGCCGTGGCTGCGGCTTTCGACGAGGACCAGGTCGGCCAGCTGCTGCTGGGCCAGGGTCAGGAGATAATCTTCTTTCCGCGTCCCCATGGGATAGTCGGCCGGGCCGCAGAGACAGACGGAAACGGCACCAGCTTTGCGGGCCCGGTCTGTGTCGGAGCCAATCTTGCGGCGGGCCACGGTGTGATGGCTGCTCTTGATATAGGCGACTTGATAGCCGCGCAGCGTCAATTCGGCAATAGCCGCTGCGGCGGCTGTCGTCTTGCCATCGCCGGAGCTCGGTGCTGTCAGGGTGACGACCGGAACCTGGCGGCGGCTGTTGATATCGCGGCCTTTGGCGGCTTCATAGGCTTCAGGCGTATTGATATTGAAATATAAGGCCGAACGGAATGTTTCATCGACATAGGCTGCCGGCACGTCTTGGTACAGGCTGCGCAGGCGGTAATTGCCCTTTTGCAGGTGGTCCGTAATGGCCGGCAGGAGCTGGCGGCTGTACAAGGCTGCCAGGGGCTGATCCTGGCCATTTTCTGTCCTGGGGATGATAGCCTGCAGGCCGGCCTGGCGCCGGAGTAATTTAACCAAATCCGGGACGGGAGAGAAATCGTAAAAGGGCAGGTCGACGGATAAGACCAGATAAAAGTCACAGCCGCCGCTGTACAGGGCCGCCTCCATCCCGCCTAAGGGGCCGCAGTCGGGATAGTTGTCTACGACGGAGCGGACCGTGCGGGCTAATTTAGCAGGTAAATGGGACGATTCATAAGGACGGTTGATGGAAAGTAAGCGCTCTGCAAAGGGATAGGCCTGGCTGCGCAAAAGAAGATCCGTCAGCAAATCCGTATCGTGCCAGGGCAGAGCTGCCTTATCGCGGCCCATGCGGGTACTATGACCGCCGGCCAGGATAATCAGCCCCAGCGATAAAGGGCGAAATGTTTTTGACATTCTATCACATCCTTTTATATTTATATAATGAGTATATTATAGCATGACTACCGCAGGCAGATAGCTAATTACAAAAAAAGTATGGCCAGCTAACAGAGTTTCATGTATAATGAGTTTAGTAGATTCGTTATTTGTAAGCGCGAATAACGCTTGAAGGAGGTGTGTCCATGGCGGAAGGGAAACTGCACTGCAAGGTGACGCTGTGCCTCATGGGTGATAAGCGGGCTTTCGGTCCCGGTGTGGCCGAACTGCTGGAGGGAGTCCGCCGTCACGGTTCCCTGCAGGGCGCAGCCCGGGATATGGCTATGTCTTATTCCAAAGCCTGGACCGTCATGCGCAATGCTGAAAAAATCTGGGGCTTTCCCCTCATACGCCGGTATGTCGGCGGCAAAGACGGCGGCCGGTCCGTCCTGACCCGTCAGGCCGAAATCATCCTGGCCCGGTATGAGCAGATGAACGAAGTCCTGCACGACATAGCAGACCGCCAGTTCCGGCAATGGTTCAATGACGATGAACTGCATAAATTACAAAAAATGGAAGGATAGATGAGTATGAAAATGATGAAAACCGAAGACGCTGTTGGCCATGTCCTCTGCCACGATATCACGCAGATCATCCGCGGTGTCACCAAAGGTCCTGTTTTCCGCAAGGGCCATGTCATTGCGGAAGAAGACATCCCGGTCCTCTTGTCTGTCGGCAAGGATCACGTCTATATTTGGGAAAAAGATGATACCTTGTTCCATGAAGATGAAGCAGCAGCTATCCTGCGCGACATCTGTATGGGAGCTCATATGCACGGCAGTGCGCCGAAAGAAGGAAAGATCGAGCTCATCGCTGACTGCGACGGTGTCCTGACGGTACGCCGGGATGGCCTGAAAGCCGTCAACTCCCTGGGCGACATGATGATCGCTACCCGCCATGGCGGATTCCCAGTCCGCAAGGGCGATAAATTAGCCGGTACGCGCATCATCCCCCTGGTCATCAAGAAGGATAAGATGGCTGCTGCGCAGAAAGCCGCCGGGACGGCGCCGCTCCTCGACGTCCATCCTTTCGGTAACAAGAAAGCCGGCGTCGTCACGACGGGCAATGAGGTTTTCCATGGCCGCATTGAAGATACCTTTACGCCAGTTATCGAAAACAAGCTGGCTGAATACGGTGCCGTCATGGCCATGCATACGACCCTGGCCGATGACCCGGCTGCCATTACAGCGGCTATCCAGGATATGCTGGCTCAAGGCATGGATATGGTTTTTTGCACGGGCGGCATGAGCGTCGACCCTGATGACCAGACTCCGCTGGCCATCAAGAATACGGGTGCCCGTATCGTATCCTATGGGGCGCCGGTCCTGCCCGGTGCCATGTTCCTTCTGGCCTATACGGAGGATGGTCGTCCTGTCGTCGGCCTGCCGGGCTGTGTCATGTATGCGAAGCGGACGATTTTCGACCTTATCCTGCCGTCGCTCATGGCCGATGTCCCTGTGACGGCCGATGACCTGGCCGGCCTCGGCGAAGGCGGCTTATGCCTTGGCTGTCCCGTCTGTACCTTCCCGAACTGTGGATTTGGAAAGTAGGTGATCCTGGTGAACCCGTTTACACACATTGACAACAATGGCGACGCTGTCATGGTTGACGTCAGTGGTAAAGCCGTGACCGCTCGGACGGCCATCGCCTGCGGCCGCATTTCCATGAGCCGTGAGTGCTATGAAGCCGTCAAAGCCGGCGCCGTAAAAAAAGGGGATGTCCTCGGCGTGGCCCGTATTGCCGGTATTATGGGGACCAAGCGGACCAGCGACCTCATCCCGCTCTGTCACATTCTCAATTTGACCCAATGCGGCGTCGAATTTATCTTCCACGACGATACTTGTGAAATCGAAGGCCGCTGCACTGTTAAATGCGACGGTAAGACGGGCGTTGAAATGGAAGCCCTGACGGGTGTATCGGTGGCCCTGCTGACGGTCTACGACATGTGCAAGGCTGTCGATAAGCGCATGTGTATCAAAGATATTCATCTGGTCGAAAAAATCGGCGGCAAGAGCGGCCATTTCCAATATGACGGAGGGGAGCACCATGAAGGATAAATGGGGGCGGACCATCGACTACCTGCGCCTGTCCCTGACGGACCGCTGTAACCTGCGCTGCCGTTACTGCATGCCCGAAGCCCTGGCCAGCGTCGGCCATGAGGCTGTCCTGCGCTATGAAGAAATGCAGCTCATCTGCCGCGCCGCTTTGGCACTCGGCATCAACCGCTTCAAGATTACCGGTGGCGAGCCGCTGGTGCGCAAAGGGGCCGTGCCTTTCATGCAGGCCCTCAAGGCGATGGAAGGCGTCCGCTCTGTGACCTTGACGACGAATGGCCTGCTCTTGTCGGACGCGTTGCCGGATTTGGTACGCATGGGCATCGACGGCATCAACATCAGCCTGGACAGCCTCGATGCCGTTCAATATGCTGAGTTGACCGGTGGTGGCCAGCTGTCCGTCGTCCTGGCGGCTTTAGAAGCGGCTGCAGCTTCCGGTGTAAACGTCAAAGTAAACGCCGTGCTGCTGGCAGAGACGAAGGACCAGATTCTGCCGTTAGCCGCATTGGCCCGGAAGTTTCCCGTCGACGTGCGCTTCATTGAGCTCATGCCCATCGGCTATGGGACGACATTGAAAGGCCTGACCGAAGAAGAGGCACTGATCATCCTGCGCCGGTCTTATCCTGACTTGGCAGCTACCGATGAAAGGCGGGGGAACGGCCCGGCTTCCTATTATCGGAGCCAGTTCCTGCAAGGCCGTATCGGCTTCATCGCGGCCAATACCCATGGCTTCTGCTCGTCCTGCAACCGCCTGCGCCTGACGAGTACGGGCTTTTTGAAGCCCTGTCTCTGTTATGACGACGGCGTCGATTTGCGGGCCATCGTCCGCAGCGGCAAAGGGGCTGATGAAATTGACCAGGATTTACAGCGCGTCATGGCTGAGGCTATTTATGAAAAACCGGCGAAGCATTGTTTTGCCGAACAGAATCGTATCAGTGAACATAAGACGATGAATCAGATCGGAGGATAAAAAATGGGGAAAGTACATGCTGTTTGCATTAGCACCATCCGCGGCATTGCCAAGCAGGCCGTGCCGGAAGGGAAATTCATAGTGAACTGGGGCATCGAAGGGGACGCCCATGCTGAACACTGGCACCGCCAGGTCAGCCTGCTGGGATTGGAAAGCATCGAGGCCTTCCGCCGCCGTGGCGGCAAGGTGGAATTCGGTGCTTTTGGTGAGAATCTCGTCGTCGACGGCTTCCATTTTTCAGCCCTGCCGGTAGGGACGCTGCTGCGCTGTGGCGACGTCCTCTTGGAAATGACCCAGATCGGCAAGGAATGTCACAATCATTGTGCCGTCTATGAAGCCGTCGGCGATTGCATCATGCCCAGGGAAGGCGTTTTCGCCCGCGTCCTGGAAGGCGGCATCATCCGCCCAGGCGACGTCATGACAGAAGTACCGCGGGAAGGGAAACGGCCTTATCAGGCTGCCGTCATTACCTTGTCGGACAAGGGCAGCCAAGGCCTGCGCAAAGATGCCAGCGGCCCTGTCATTGCCCGGCGGCTGGAACAGGCCGGCTTTGAAGTCATCGAACAGCTGCTCCTGCCTGATGGCAAAGGGCCACTGGAACAACAGCTCTGCCGGCTGGCCGACCAGCGCCAGGCAGACCTCATCTTGACGACGGGCGGTACCGGCTTTGGCCCGCGCGATGTCACGCCGGAAGCGACTCTGGCCGTGGCGGACCGGCAGGCACCGGGCATTGCTGAAGCCATCCGGTCTGCGTCCATGCAGATTACGCCGCGGGCCATGTTGTCCCGGGCGGTCAGTGTCATCCGCAAGAAGACGCTGATCATCAATTTGCCCGGCAGTCCCAAGGCCTGTCAGGAATGTATGGACGTCTTCCTGGATACGATTCCCCATGGCTTAGATTTACTGCGCGGCGAAACCCAGGATTGCGCCCGCAAGTAAATACATATAAACTTATTTACTTTATGTGAAGGAGATGTATGATGATGACATGGAAGAAAGTAGTAGCGGCTGTGTTGGCCGGGACATTGGCCTTTGCCCTGGCCGGATGTGGGTCGGACAAGAAAGACGACAAGGCTGCCGGAAACGGTGATAAAGTCCATCTGACGGTCTTCGCCGCAGCCAGCATGACGGAAACGATGAACCAGATTGCGGCGCAGTATCAGAAAGAACATCCGAATGTTGAAATTTCCTTTAATTTCGATTCGTCGGGGACACTGAAGACACAGATCCAGAACGGGGCTGACTGTGACCTCTTCATTTCGGCCGCTCAGAAGCAGATGAATCAGCTCGATGCCTCGAAAGATGCGAAAGCCAATCCGGATAAGCTGGACTTCGTCAAGAGCGACAGCCGCATCGACCTGTTGGAAAACAAGGTCGTCCTGGTCACACCGGAAGGCAATCCTAAGGGCATCCAGAATTTCAATGATATGGCAGCGAAGCTGAAAGACGGTTCCATCCGCCTGGTCATGGGCAACAGCGATGTCCCTGTCGGCCAGTATACACAGAAAATCCTGAAATTCTACAACCTCGATGAACAGGCCATCGCCCAGGCCGGCCATATCACTTACGGCTCGAACGTCAAAGAAGTAACGACCCAGGTCAGTGAAGGCAGTGCTGACTGCGGCGTCATCTATGCGACCGATGCCTTCAGTGCCAAATTGAAACCCGTCGATGAAGCGACGAAAGACATGTGCGGTCAGGTCATTTACCCGGCTGCTGTCATGAAGAACAGTAAACATCAGCAGGAAGCCCAGGATTTCCTCAACTACCTCAAAGGCGAAGAAGCGATGAAGATTTTCCAGAGCGTCGGATTCAGCCCGGTCGGCTAAGGAAGGCTGGCTATGGACTGGTATCCTCTTTGGAACAGCCTGCGCATTGCCGCCATTTCCTGCGTCCTCGTCTTCTTTAGCGGCATTGCCCTGGCGTATTACGTCGCCCGTCTGCCGCGGGTCCTCAAAGGGCTCCTCGATGTCGTCTTGACACTGCCCCTGGTCCTGCCGCCGACGGTCTGCGGCTGGCTGCTGCTCCTGGTATTTGGACTCAAGCATCCTGTCGGCATCTTTCTCAACGACGTGGGCATCCGCTTCGTCATGACCTGGTACGGCGGCATCCTGGCTTCGGCCGTCGTCGCCTTTCCCCTCATGTACCGCACGGCCCGCGGGGCTTTTGAAAGTTTCGATGAGACACTGGCCTGGAGCGGCAAGACCTTGGGCTTGTCGGATACGTTCATCTTCTGGCATATCCGCATGCCTTACTGCAAGCAGGGCATCATTGCCGGGACGGTCCTGGCCTTTGCCCGAGCCCTGGGCGAATACGGGGCGACGAGTATGCTCATCGGCTATATCCCCGGGAATACGGCGACTATCTCGACGACGGTCTACCAGCTGTGGCGGACCAATGACGAATATAGTGCCTTCATCTGGGTCCTGGTCAATATCGCCATCAGTGCCGTCGTCCTGCTGACGGTCAATCTCTTTGAAAAACGCAGTCGTGAAAGGAGGCGTCCGGCATGATCGATATCGACGTCCATAAGGATTGGGGCTCTTTTACGCTGGATGTGAAGCTTCGTCACCAGGGCGGCATCCTCGGCCTGCTCGGCGCTTCGGGCTGCGGTAAGAGCAAGACGCTGCAGTGTATTGCCGGTATCGAAAAGCCCGATGCCGGGAAAGTCGTCGTCGGGACGAGGACCCTGTTCGATAGTGAGCGCCGTATTGACGTTCCTGTCCCGCAGCGGCGCGTAGGTTATTTATTCCAGCATTATGCTTTATTCCCCAACATGACCGTCGAAGACAACATCCGTTGCGGCGTCCGCTCGGCTTCGTCCAAGGCGGACGCCCGCCAGCAGGTCCGTTCCATGATGGAACGCCTGAATTTGACGGGACTGGAGAAACAGAAGCCAGCTGAATTGTCCGGCGGCCAGCAGCAGCGCGTGGCCTTGGCCCGTATCCTGGTCAATGAGCCGGATATCCTGCTCCTCGATGAACCCTTTAGCGCCCTGGACAGTTATTTAAAAGAGAAAGTCATGACCGAACTCAAGGATTTGCTGCAGCAATTCCCGAAAGACGTCGTCCTGGTGACACATAGCCGCGATGAAGCTTATCAGCTCTGTCAGGCCATTGCCGTCCTCGACGATGGCCGCGTGTCAGCCTGTGCGCCGACAAAGGAACTCTTTGCCGATCCCCAGTCGCGGGCAGCCGCCGTCCTGACGGGATGCAAGAATATCGCAGCGGCCCGCAAAGCAGGTCCGGATGCCGTCTTCGTCCCGTCATGGCAGGTTACGCTGCGGACGGGACGGCCTGTTGGCGATGACCTCTGTGCTATCGGCATCCGCGGTCACGCTTTTTGCGGCGGCAATGGCGAAAATGCCCAGCCCATCGTCGTGACCGAAGAAATTGAACAGCCCTTTGAATGGATCGTCAAGTTCCGTTATACTCATCAGGCCGACGGGACGCCGGATATTTGGTGGCGTTTTGCCAAAACGGATCGGCCGGCTTCCCTGCCGGACCGCCTCGGTGTCGATGGGCGGGCTATTTTACTCTTATACAGGTGATATTATGGAAGCTTTCTATACCCGATTATATGAAACCTTGCAGGCTGGCCAGCCTGCTGTCCTGCTGACCGTCGTCGCCAGCCAGGGCTCGACGCCCCGCGGTATCGGCAGCCATCAGGCCGTCTTTGCCGATGGGACGACGGCCGGTACGGTCGGCGGCGGTTATCAGGAATACCTGGCCATTCAGGCTGGCCGGCAATGCCTGGAGAACCGCCAGTCGACTTTTCGCCGGCTCATCCTCCATCCTAATGAGGAAGAGGACATCAACGCGGCCTGCGGCGGTGAATTGACGGTATTCTGTCAGTACCTCGACCCGTCCATGCCGGGCCTTCTGGAGCTGGTAGATGCCATCCGGCAGGCTTTACGCCAAAAGGTGGCTTCGTGGCTGGCATTTGATGTCAGCGATGAAGGCCATTGGGGCATGGCCCTGGTCCAGGACGGAAACGTAGTGGGCTGCGGGCAGATGACGGCTCTGCAGGCCGTCGATGCAGCCTGGTGCCGCCAAAATGTAGCCGGTATGGCTGTAGCTGGCCAGCGGCGCTGGTACAGCGAACCGTTGGCTTATCCGGGCCGGGTCTTTATCTTCGGCGGCGGTCACGTGTCGCAGGCCCTGGTTCCGGTTTTGGCCAGCATTGATTTTTCCTGTATCGTCGTCGACGACCGGGCAGAATTTGCCGATCCGGCGCTGTTTCCCCAGGCCGATGCTGTTTACCAAGCTGATTATGAAGCCCTTCCGGCAGACCTCGGCGTGACGCCGGACGACTACGTCTGCATCATGACCCGCGGCCACGTCGGCGACTACGACGTCCAGCGCCAGATGCTGGCCATCAAGCCTTATTACCTTGGTGTCATCGGCAGCCGGCGCAAACTAGCTTTTGTCAAAGAAAAGCTCATGGCTGACGGATTTACGGCTGCCGAAATCGATGCCTGTCACGCGCCCATCGGCCTGGCTATTTCGGCCGTGACGCCGGCGGAAATCGCCATCAGCATCGCTGCCGAACTCATTGCCGTCCGGGCCAAGCGGGAAGGGCGGGAAAAGAGCCGCTACCGCAAACCATGATGGCTAAGGTATATACCTATATCGGCGCCGGCGGCAAGACGACCAGCATTTTTGCCAGAGCCCGGCAGGAACGGAACGCCGGCCGTCGCGTGGCTATCGTGACGACGACCCATATGAAACGGCCTGCTGACTGGTTTGTAGCGGCCGATTTGCCGATAGGCTGGCAGGCCCAGTGGCAGCGCGCTGGCATCGTCGTCGTCGGTCGGGAAGGGACGGACGGGAAAATCACCTGGCCCGGCGAGGCCGTTTACTTCCGTTTGTGCCAGGCTGCTGATATCGTCCTCGTCGAAGGCGACGGCTCGCGGCGCCTGCCTTTGAAGGTTATGGGCACCCATGAACCGGTCATCCCGGCCAACAGTAGCAGCGTATACTGCCTGGCTGGCCTGTCGGCTTTGGGACGGATCGTTAAGGACGTCTGTTTCCGCTGGGAATTATTGCATCTCAATCCGGAAGCCGTCGTGACCGAACGCCTATTGGCCTATATCGTGGAAGCAGGTTGTCTGTCTCGCATTGGAGACTGGAAAGACATGACGACCGTCGTCCTCAACCAGGCCGACGATGAACAGCGGCAGCAGGCGGGAAAACGGATTTTGAGCGTCCTGTCCCGGCCAGGAATATTGACGACCTATCCAGTAGAAATGAGGGAGACGAAGTGAAGATACAGTTAGTCTTGATGGCGTCCGGCTTCGGCCGCCGTTTTGGCAGCCATAAATTGGAAGCGCTCGTTCATGGCCGTCCTTTATATACGTATGGAATGAAAAGCCTGTGCCAGGCGGCACAGGCTTTTTTGCCATGTTCCGGTATCGACTGCCAGGTGACCGTCGTGACGGCCCATGCGGCTATTGCCTCGGCCTGTCGAACGCCGGGCGTCGAAGTCTTATGGAACAGCCAGGCGGAAGAAGGCATGGCTGCGTCTTTGCGATGTGCCGTCCAAGCACACGGCGAAGCCGACGCCTGGGCCTTTTTCCCGGCAGACCAGCCCTTGCTGACGGCAGAGACGATTACCGACTTCCTGCAGCAGTTCCTGGCCTCTGGTGCCGCCTTGGGCTGCATGCATAACGGCGAGCGGCGCTGTAGTCCTGCCATTTTCCGCCGCCCTTATGGACCGGGACTCTTGGCCCTGCGCGGCGATACGGGAGGCCGTCAGTTTCTGAAGAGTCCTCGGACCTGGGTCTATTATCCTAAGAAAAAAAGCGAATTATTTGACATAGATTACCAGAATGATTTAATCTTTTTAAATAAAGCGCTGGATAAATAGAGTATGATTTAAGAACATTAATATTATAGTTTATCTAAACTTTTTGATTAAATATATTTTTGTTATTTTTAATTTTAAATATAAAAATACAATTAATTTAGGATAAAACCTTTACAAATTAAAATGAACGAGTATAATAAAAGGCAGTTGAACGATTGACTGTCTGGTCAATCCATAGGGGAGTCAACGATACTTTACAATCATAAGGGGAGAGGTTCTATGACGAAACACATCTTTAGAACCAAAAGTATCAGTGAATTTATTTCGGAAACGAAACAAGACGGCGGCATGAACCGCGTCCTCGGTACTTTTGGCCTGACCATGCTCGGTATCGGCGCTATTGTCGGTACAGGTATCTTTGTTCTGACCGGCGTTGCCGCTGCCAATTATTCCGGCCCTGCACTTATCATTTCGTTCATCATTGCAGCATTGGCTTGCGGCTGTGCCGCCCTGTGTTATGCTGAATTCGCCGCTATGGTCCCGGTTGCCGGCAGTGCCTACACCTATGGCTATGTCGCTCTTGGTGAATTCTGGGCCTGGGTCATCGGCTGGGACTTGATACTAGAATACGCCTTTGCCGTATCGGCCGTCGCCATTGGTTGGTCCGGATATTTCAATAATATCCTTACCAATCTGGGCATCACTTTACCGAAAGCCCTGACGCTGGCTCCGTATGATGGCGGTATCGTCAATCTGCCGGCCGTCCTCATCCTCTGTGTCATCGCCTTCATCAATATCCATGGCGTACGCCAGAGTGCGACTGTCAACAACATCATCGTCGGCATCAAATTGGCCGTTGTCGCCTTGTTCCTGGCTTTAGGCTTCAGTCATGTCGATGCAGCCAACTGGGTTCCCTTCATGCCCTATGGCTGGTCTGGTGTCTTTGCCGGTGCGTCGATCATCTTCTTTGCCTACATCGGTTTCGATGCTGTTTCCACGGCAGCTGAAGAAGTCAAGAATCCGCAGAAGGATTTGCCCCGCGGCATCATCTTATCGCTCATCATCTGTACGGTTTTGTATATTGCCGTCTCGGCTGTCCTCACAGGGATGGTTCCGTATCTCGAATTCAAGACGACAGCCGCTCCGGTTGCCTTTGCCCTCCAGGCCGTTGGCTATCATTGGGGTGCCGCTGCTATCTCCGTCGGCGCTATTTGCGGCCTGACTTCGGTCCTCTTGGTCATGAGTTTTGGCCAGAGCCGTGTACTCTTCGTTATGTCCCGTGATGGCCTGCTGCCGAAATTCTTTGGCCACGTCCATCCGAAATATAAGACGCCGGCCCGCAGCTCTTTGCTGGTCTGTGTCGTCACGGCTATTACGGCCGGCTTCCTGCCTATCAACATCGTCGCTGAAATGACCAATATCGGTACGCTCTGTGCCTTCATCATCGTTTCGGCTGCGGTCATCGTCCTTCGCAAGAAGAACCCGAACCAGGAACGCGCCTTCAAATGTCCGCTCGTTCCCCTGGTTCCGCTCCTGGCTATCGCCTTCTGCGGCGTCCTCATTTACATGCTGCCCCTGGTTACACAGATCCGCTTCGTCGTATGGCTTTTGTTAGGCCTGGCCATTTACTTCGGCTATGGCTACAACCACAGCATCATTTCCCAGGCACGCCGTGGTCAGCTTAATGCCGCTCCCATTCCGGGGGCTGCTGCTCCGGCTGAACAAGCTGTCCACGAAGGCCATCCGGCTAATCATTAATCCGCTTTCCAACCCAATACCAATATCGAAAGGGCTTGTCGCACGACGACAAGCCCTTTCAAGTTGTTAGTGGCTAGCAGTTAGTTGTTAGTGGTTAGCGGATGGGAAAGGATGCAGTTCGCTGTTTGCAGGCCGCCGTTCGCTCGGATTCAGATGCGGCTTTGCCGCGATAAACTCAAACTGACAACATCGCTTCGAGTAACTCTCAGCTCATAAAAAAATGCCCCGACTGGGGCCTGCGTAGGGGACGTCCTGGAAGGCGGCCCGCTGCGAGATTCGGACCCAATAACATTCTGGTATAATAGCAGGTTTTTACGAACCACGAACCACGAACCACGAGCCACTCATTCTGTGTTATACTATAAACAGTTTATCATGAATAAAGGGGGGCTCCTCATGAAGTGTGTTGTGTTGCTCAGTGGCGGCGTCGATTCTACGACGTGTCTGGCCATGGCTTTGACGAAATATAAAAAGGACGAGGTGTTGGCGTTGACGGCCTATTATGGCCAGAAGCATGCCAAGGAGTTGGAAGCGGCCCGCAATGTTGCCTCTTACTATGGGGTGCAGCAGCAGGAAGTCAATTTGTCCCAGGCTTTTTCTTTGAGCGATTGTTCGCTCCTGCAGGGCAGTCACAAGGCGATTGCTCATGAATCGTATGCAGATCAGCTGGCTAAGAAAGGCGGCGAAGGGACGGTCGATACGTATGTGCCTTTCCGCAATGGATTATTCTTATCGTTTGCCGCAGCTGTCGCCGTCAGTGTCGGGGCAGAAGTCATTTATTACGGCGCCCATGCCGATGATGCCGCGGGCCGGGCTTATCCGGACTGCACGCCGGAATTTGAAACGGCCATGAATACGGCTATCTACGAAGGTTCAGGCCGGACCTGTCATTTGGAAGCGCCTTTATTATCGTGGAATAAAGCCGGTGTCGTCAAGGAAGGCCTGCGGCTCGGTGCCCCTTATGCATTGACTTGGAGCTGTTATGAAGGCGGCGATACGCCCTGCGGTGTCTGCGGGACCTGCCGCGACCGGGCGGCTGCCTTTGCTGCTAATGGGGTCAAAGACCCGGCATTTCCATAAAGATTGAGGCGGGAGGAGACATATATATGAAATATAAGGTAAAGACGCGGCTGACGACGATGGTACTGCTGGCACTCATGGCTTTTGGCTCTGTCCAGGCCAGTGAAGCCGTGTCTGAAAAAGATAATTTTTATCAGGCTGTCAACGGCAAGACCTTGGCGGCACAGAAAATCAGGCCGACTGAGGCTTCGTGGTCCTGGTTTTCCGAACGGTCTTTAGAAAATAAGAAAGCTTTGGGCAAGGAACTGGAAGCCGTCGCGGCTAAGCAGGGCACCTATGCCAAGGGGACACCGGAACAGAAAATCGCCGACCTCTACGCCTGCGCTATTGATAATAAACAGCGCAACGCCACGGCCCGTGCTCATCTGCAGGAACTGACCGGCCCCATTGAAAAGGCCCAGACCCTGTCGGAATTGACAGCGGCCTTACAGGCCGTCAGTGCCAAGACCGGGACGGATGTCTTCGTCGGCTATACCGTCGACCGCCTGCCGACGGGCCTGCGCTACGTGCCGCGCATCTTGACGGTGACGCCGTCCTTTACGAAAGACGAATTGGCAAAGGAACCGCAGCCAGGCGCTTGGAAGGCTTATCGGGAATACGTCGCTCATATCCTTCAGGAAGCCGGGGAAACACCGGATCAGGCTGCGGCTCACAGTGAGGCCATCTTCGCTATGGAAAAGGGCTTCGGGCCCCACTTGCTGACGAGTGAACAGCGCAATGACGTGACCGTCCAGAACCGCCTGATGTCGCGGGGGAATCTGGAAAAACTCATGCCCCATATGGGCGGTAAGACGGTCCTGACCAACCTGGGCCTGAATAAGGAAAAACAATTCTTCTTATCGAATCCAGAGTATTTACAGCAATTCGACGCCCTCTATGTGCCTAAGAATCTCGACCTGCTCAAGAGCTATGCTGTCTATCAGGTCTATAGCGGTTTTGCACCCAGTGCGGATATCAAGCTGCGTGATCTGCAGCGCAATTATGCCCTCCAGCGTTTCGGCATCGCCCAGGCGCGGGATGACAAGGAAACGGCAAGCCGCATGGTCCAGAATATGCTGTCTTACGAATTCGGCCAGATTTACATGAAGAATCACTGCACGGCAGCCATCATCAACGACGTGAAGGATATGATAAACGAAATCCGCGACGTCTATCAGCAGCGGCTGGAAGCCAATGACTGGCTCAGTCCGGCCACGCGGGCCAAAGCGGTCGATAAGCTCGACCATCTGCGCGTCTTTGTCGGTGGGCCTGCGGCGGATGACAAACCGATCATCGAAAGTATGCCCGACGTCATAGCTCCGCAGGATGGTGGCGATTTGCTGGCCAATGTCATGCACAACGGCGTTCTGGAAAAACAGCAGGTCCATGCGCTGTTGGGAACGAATTTCAATCCCGATAAGTGGTATGCCTTTGACCCGCAAGATGTCAATGCGGCCTATATTCCGGAAAATAACAGCATTACCATCCCGGCCGGCATCCTGCAGCCGCCGTTCTACGATGCCAAGGCTTCGCGCGGTGCCAATCTGGGCGGTATCGGCGTCGTCATCGGCCATGAGATTTCTCATGCCTTTGACCCGAATGGCAGCAAGTACGACAGTGAAGGCCGCTTGAAGAATTGGTGGAAGGCGAAAGATTATGAAGCTTTCCAGAAATTATCGGCTGCTTTCGGTCCTTATTACGATAGTTATACCCTCGGCAAGGGGCTCCATGAAAATGGCAAGCTCGTCAGCAACGAAGCCATTGCCGACTGCGGCGGCCTTTCGGTTGCGACAGAACTGGCCCATGGCGACGAAGGGATGCTGCGCGACTTGTATCATACGTTTGCCACGGTCTTTGCGACCAAGATGACCGACCAGCTGCTGCTCTACCTGGTACAGAATGATCCCCATCCGACCGGCGAAGCCCGCGTCAACGGCGCCTTGTCGTCGACGAATGGTTTCTATACGGCCTATGGTATCCAGCCCGGTGACGGCATGTATGTCGAACCGCAGAAGCGGGTCCATTTGTGGTGAGGGATTAGTGGCTCGTGGCTCGTGGCTCGTGGCTCGTAGTTCGTGGTTCGTAGGACTGTCCTTGCTGCGGCGGCCTGCGAACGGCGGCCTGCGGCCCGCGTTCTTATTATCCCAGTTTCGCCAGAAGACTCCTTCCTCTTAGGTAGGGGCATCAATAGCGATGGATTTCGCAGGTTCGATGCCTGCGAAATCCACCCTATGTCTTTTCTGTCTTAGCCTTTTCACCTCGGCTAGGGTATAAT
>NZ_JBHYRR010000045.1:0-17799 GCF_047974155.1 Megasphaera jansseni
ATGCTGGTGACTATGTCTATATGCCTATTATACCAGAAAGAGTTAGGTAATGTATATATGAGGGAGGTCCTACACTACCATACTGGACTTTGTCCCCAGCAGCCGCATACGCAGGAACTATTGCTGTACTCCCCAGCACCAGTGCCAGCATGACAGCCCGCGTCAGCCAAGCATATCTCTTCCGTCCATCATGGATGCCACCTTTGGCGTCATGATTTTTTGCTAATTCCGATACGACAATCCACGCAGATTTCGCTTTGCTCCAAATGACCTTAAATACCTTGTTCATTTCTTACACGTCCTTTTGCATTTTATTGTCATATTATGTTTATATTTTGTCTATAGCTATTATTATAATACAACTTATTGTGTCGCAAAAGGGATATAAAAAGAGGCTGTCGCATTAAGACAGCCTCTTTTAAGTGGTTAGTGGCTAGCAGGCGGCTTCAAATTTAAAGCCCTCTTCTACAAACTCTGTACTACAAACTTTTATTTCCTTTTCTTCCGGCTATACGGTGTCCCTTCTAAGGGCAATGTTGTCTGGAACTGGCCGTTCCATTTGTAATAGGCTCCGGCTACGGCCGGTGCCGTCGGGATGGATGTGATTTCGCCGACGCCGATAGCTCCATAGGCTACATCGACACCTTCTTTTTCGATGGGGATAGCTTCGACGTCCGGCGCTTTATCGGCCCGGAACAGACCCAGGGTCCCGAATTTCGCCATCGGTTTGCAGTGATCCAATGGATATTGTTCCGTCAAGGCGTAGCCGCAGCCCATGACGGTGCCGCCCTCAATCTGCCCTTCCAGGCTCTTGCGGTTGACGATGCGGCCGACGTCGTGGGCGGCGACCATCTTGCGGATGGTCCCGTCTTCGTTGAGGATGCAGACGTGGGTGGCATAGCCATAGGCGACGTGTGATACGGGATGAGGGACGTCTGCGCCCATCTTGTCGGTCTTGCCCAGGTATTCGCCGAGATATTCCCGGCCGTTAAGGACATCTAAGTCGCTATGGTTGAAACGGACCGCTGCTGTGGCCGGCGATTCTTTTTCTACCATTACGCCTTCCAGGTAGTCGCTGGCATGGCTCGTCTCTTCGTAAGGCAGGCCCTTGGCGGCAAAGAGGTCGCGCCGCAGCTGTACGGCGGCCCGTCGGGCGGCTTCGCCGGTCAGTGTCGTCTGCCGCGATCCCGACGTCGTTCCCGCATCGGGCGATGTCGCCGTATTGGGCATGTGCCACTTGATATCTTCAATGGGGAGTCCCGCCGCCTGGGATACCATCTGGACCAGGACCGTGCCAACGCCCTGGCCGATGCAGGAAGCCGACGAGTAAATGTGGACCCTATCGTCTTTGACGACCAGGCGGCAGCGGCCATAGTCAGGCAGGCCGACGCCGACGCCGGAGTTCTTCAAAGCACAGGCAATACCGACATACGGTCCGCTGTGATAGTACACGTCTTTAACGGCATCCAGCGTTTCCGCCAAGCCCGTCGACGGGTCGGCAATCTGGCCATTGGGCAGGACGTCACCGGGCCGGATGGCATTGCGATAGCGGATTTCCCACGGGTCGATACCGACCAGTTCAGCCAGTTTATTTAAGTTTAATTCCGTAGCAAAAATGGTCTGGGTGACGCCAAAGCCGCGGAAAGCACCGGCTGGCGGATTGTTGGTATAGACAGCCGTCCCGTCGATGTCGATAGTCTGATAATTATAAGGACCGGCAGCATGAGTACAGGCACGCTGGAGGACAGGGCCGCCCAAAGAGGCATAGGCGCCATTATCGGTGACGGCGACGAGCTTCATAGCCGTCAGCTTCCCATTTTCATCGCAAGCTGTCGTCATGTCCATGCTGAACTGATGACGTTTGGGATGGATGAGGATGCTTTCCTGACGTGTCAACTTCACTTTACATATCCGTTTACATACATAGGCAACGAGAGCAGCCAAATGCTGGACTGTCACGTCTTCCCGACCGCCGAAGCCGCCGCCGACAAAGCAGTTCTCGACAATGACTTTTTCTTCCGGCAATCCCAGCATGAGCGCCGTTTCCCGACGCGTATCGTAAATGCCCTGGTCTGACGAGTAGACGAAGACGCCATCATCAAAAGGCATGGCGACAGCACATTCCGGTTCCAGGAAAGCGTGTTCCGTCCACGGCGTTTCAAAGTGGTTCGTCACCTTATACTTCGAGGCGGCAATGACGGCATCGGCGTCGCCACGGACCAGGTGTTCATGGGCCAGGACGTTCGTACCGGCCGACGGGTGGACCAGCGGAGCCCCTTCTTTCAAAGCGTCAGCCGCACAGGTCAGAGCCGGCAGTTCTTCATATTCGATGTCGACGAGCTTCTTGGCCTGTGCCAGGATTTCCGGCGTTTCTGCGGCGACCAGGGCGATGGCGTCACCCAGGAAGTGCGTCGTCGAGCCGACGGGAATAAGCGTATCCCAGTCTGTCTTCAAATGACCGACTTTGACGGAACCGGGGATGTCGTCTGCCGTCAAGACACAGACGACGCCGGGCAGGGCCTTGGCCTTTTCCGTATGGATGGCTTTGACGACAGCCCGCGGATAGGCACTGCGGATGGCACTGCCATAACACATGCCGGGCAGGTCCACGGTATCCAGGTCATCCGTATATTTGCCAATGCCCAGGACTTTGGCCTTGACGTTGACGCGCTGACAGGGATCGCCGACGCCGCGGTAGCCGCCGCGGACGGGAAGAGGCTGGTCCGTGCGCAGCCACTCGGCGGCCATGGCGATGGCGTCGATGATTTTCTTATAACCCGTACAGCGGCAGATATTATTGCGGATGGCCGCGGCGATTTCCAGCCGCGATGGCGCCGGGTTGGCGTCGATGAGGGCCTTGCCGCACATGACCATGCCGGGGATGCAGAAGCCGCACTGGACGGCCCCAGCTTCGCCAAAGGCGTAGACGAAGACGTCTTTTTCCCGCTGTGACAGCCCTTCGACGGTCAACACGTGTTTACCGGCCATGCGGCTGACCTTTTGGACACAGGTCTTGGCCGCCTTGCCATCGATGACGACGGTACAAGTCCCGCAAGCCCCTTCACTACAACCATCCTTGACGGATTTCAGGCGCAGGTCGTTGCGCAGGACGTCGATGAGCTTGCGCTCTCCATCGGCTTCTATTTCATGGCCGTTTACCCATAGTTTACATATTTCACTCATAATGCCACCTTCCTAATGATCAAGATTATCTTTCATCGCGGACCGATGCAACAAAGTTCCATAGCCGCGTTTTCCACAGAATTGATTGTCTTGGGCGATGATTTCACCGCGAAGCAGGGTCAGTCGGATTTCCGCCTGGACCGTCATGCCTTCATAGGGCGAATAGCCGCAGGTCGTGTGCAGGTTTTCCTTAGCAAAAGTCCGCTTCCCTGCCGGGTCGATGAGGACGATGTCGGCATCGCTGCCGGGCAGCAGCGTCCCTTTGCGCGGGTAGAGGCCAAACATCCTGGCCACATTGGCACTGGTCACCTGGACGAAGCGTTCCAGCGTGAGCCGCCCTTTCAGGACGCCTTCACTGAACAGCAGGGGCATCCGTTCTTCGACGCCGGATATACCGCCGGGGCAATTCCGGAAATCGCTGACGTTCTCCTGTTTTTCTGCTATCGTGAAGGGACAGTGGTCCGTCGCTACGGTCTGGATAGTCCCATCGGCCAGGGCCTGCCACAAGGCCCGGTTGTCTTCCGTTTTCCGCAGCGGCGGCGCCAGCATGTATTTAATACCTTCCAAGGGGCCGCCGTGGCGGAATTTATCTTCTGTCAGCAATAAGTATTGCGGACACGTTTCACTGTAAATATGACGCTGGCCCTGGCGACGGGCCAGGCGCAGCTGCTCCAGGCTCTCATGAGCCGACGTGTGGACGATATAGACCGGCGCATCACCGCAAGCCCGGGCTGCGGCCAGGATATTGGCAACGGCCGAGGATTCGGCCACATTGGGGCGCGTCTTCGCCTGGCCGATGGGCTCGAGGTCCTGTGGCCCCAGGGAATCCCGCAGGACGTTGGTAATGCCGTCGCTTTCAGCATGGACTGCGAGCAGGCCGCCATGTTCCTTGATGACCGGCAGGAGCTGCATCAGTTCTTTTTCCCCGACAGGATAGCCATACGTCGTATAGGCTTTGAAACTGGGAAAGCCTTCGTCGATGAGCTGACCCAATTCCTGCAGGACCTGGTCATCGACGTGCTGGATGACGCCATGGAAGCTATAGTCGACCGGACAGGGAGCGGCCAATTTCCGGTACTGTTCAAAGGGATAGCGCAAGGAACAGCCGGCCGGGCCAAAGGCCATGTGGTCCAGGATGGTCGTCGTTCCACCGCAGGCCGCCGCCACGCCGCCGCTGTAAAAGTCATCGCAAGCGCGATACCGCGGTGACTGCTGCAGGTCCATATGGGTATGGGCGTCGATGCCGCCGGGGCAGACATAGAGTCCCTCGGCGTCGATGACCTGTTCATGACCGCTGTGGACGGCTTGGCCCAAGGCCTGGATCCGCCCATCCCGGATGGTGACGTCGGCCCGGAAGTGTTCACCTTCCAGGCAGACCGTCCCATGTTTGATGACGTAATCCATAGGATGCCCTTCTTTCTATTCACTCAACAGGTAATCGTAATCGCGGCAGACCGTTTCCATGAAGTTTCGCAGTTCTTCCGGGAGGGCTTCGTCGGCAGTCCCTAAGGTCGTCGTCCGGATTTCTCCATCCAGGCGGACTTTGCAGAAGCCGCTGGCCTTGTCAAGAACGGCAAAGCCCGGATTATCGCTGTGATTTAAATCGTCTTCATTGGCAAAGAGGGTAAATTTATCTTTATACGGCGCACCGCCCCAAGGACAGAAGGTCCGGCAGTTGCCACATTCATTGCACATGTAGTCGATATGGAGGATCTGGGCCTGCCTATGGCCAGGCACGGCGATAGCCACGTTAGCCCGGTTGGGACAGACTTCGGTACAGATCCCGCAGACGCTGTCGCAGTGGAGGCAGCGGTCGTCACAACCCGTTTCCGGCGCGGTTGCCAAGATGCCCCGCCGCAGGTAAACGTCGTTTACATCAGCCGGAATCAGGGTATCGACACTGGCCGTCTGGCCCAAAATGGCTTCGGCAGCCCGCTTGCCGTCGGCAATACATTCGACGACGGACGTCGTCTTGCCGTAATGGCCGTCGCCGATGATGGTCAGGCCTTCCAGGTCACCAGCCAGGGTATCGCCGATTTTCCCTTTGACGCCGCAGGCCGCCAGGATGACATCATAGCCCTGCAATTCGTTAAGCGAGGCAATGGTCTTGCCGACGACGAGATGGACGCCCATCTTTTCGATGAGGGCCACATCCCGGTCGATAGCTTCCGGTGAAATCTGCCCTTTCTTTTCACATAAGAAGGTCCGCACCAGGCCGCCAGGCTCATCATTCTTATCGAAGACGGTGACATCCAGACCGCCGCGGGCCAGGAAATAAGCGGCCGACAGACCGGCCGGACCGGCACCGATGACAGCGGCTTTTTTCCCATTGGACGGCGTGGCCTGCAAGGTCGTCATGACGCTGGCATAGCCTTTTTCAGCAGCTATCCGCTTATTGCGCCGGATGGCGACAGGGGCATCACAGAAATTGCGCGTACAGCTGTTCATGCAGGTATGATAGCAGACGATCCCCGTCGTAAAGGGCAGCGGGTTCTTTTCCAGGATAATCTGCAGGGCCTGGTCATATTTCCCGGCGGCGACGAGGTCCATATAGGCCGGAATGTCCTGATGGATGGGACAGGTCTGGCTGCACGGTGCCATGAAGCAGTCCATCATGGGCAGGGCCTGGTCGTTCTTGCGTTGCTGGGCCTTCGGATCCAGACGGGCATAATGGGCATCGCCCTGGGCCTTGGCCAGCAACGCATCCAGAGCCGTCACGTTTACACGAGTAAACGCCTGTCCACGCTGGCCTTCAAAACACTGTGCCAGCTGGGCAAAGCGTTCATAACCGCCGGGCTTGAGCAGCGTCGTCGCCACTGTGACCGGCCAGATGCCGGCCCGGACGATATCGTCGATATTGTGGGCATCAGCCCCACCGCTGTAAGAAATGCGCAGGCTGCCGTCAAAGGCTTCGCTCAGTTTCTTGGCTACATTCATGGACAGGAAGAAAAGGGGCTTGCCGGACATATACATTTCCGTCCCCGGCAATTCATGACGCGTAATGTCGACAGGGAAGGTATTGGTCAGTTTGACACCGAACAACAGGCCTTCGCCCTGGGCCGCTTCCTGCAGGCGCTTGAGCATGGGTACAGCATCGCTGTACTGCAAATCAGCCTTGAAATGGCTGTCATCGAAGACCATATGGCCATAGCCCAGGTCATCCATGCATTTCCGGACAAAGTCATAACCCAGTAAGGTCGGGTTGCACTTGACGAAGGTATTGAGGTGTTTTTCTTTCAGTAAATAACGGGCGATCCGTTCGATTTCATCAGGCGGACAGCCGTGCATGGTCGAGACCGTGACAGAATTGCAGATTTCTGCCGGAATGGCTTCGACGTCTTCGCGGCGGAGTTTCTGGAACCGGTCCAGATGAGCCAGGAGCCAGGCTTTACAGTCAGCAAAGACCGCCGTATGGGATGCATCTTTCAGGTTTTCGATGAACGAATCGATTTTCGCCGTCTGTATCCCTGCCAGGTCGTAGCCGACAGACATGTTGAACTGCATCCCGTCCGGACTCCCTAAACCATATTCGACGGCCATAACGTGGACCAGGAACCAGGCCTTGATATATTCTTCCAAAGCCTTGGGGACAGTCAGTTCCGTCGACCATTCGACGTTGTAACATTCATCATCGGCCTTGATACAGGGCTTGGGAACGGGCAGGTCTTCGCCATCGAGCTGCTGGACCGTCTTCAATTCAAAGAAACGTGCACCTGCGGCATAGCCGGCGGCGATATTCTGGGCCAGCTGGGTATGGGGACCGGCAGCCGGGCCAAAAGGCATTTCCAGCGGTCTGCCAAAGATAGTATACGTCCGGTCCGGGTCGGCCTGTAGGCGATGGTGGACGCCAAAAATCGTCCCCGACGGCGCTTCGGTCAGGACCCAGTTCATTAATTTTCCAAAGGGAATGGATGTCATGCGATCACTCATGATAGATTCCTCCTTATAAATATCCATTAATACGGCCGGCCAGGGTCGCTGCGCCTTCGCGGATCTTGGCCATCAGGGCTTCTTCATCGACGCCGGTGAGCTGGCGGTTTTCCATGAGGACTTTGCCGTTGGCAATAGTCGTGACGACGTCGTGGCCGTTCATGCCGAACAAGATATGGCCATTGATGTTTTCTTCATTCATCGGCGTCGGGGCGATGTAATCCATGACGATGACGTCGGCTGCGGCCCCTTCTTCCAGTACGCCTAAAGGCGTCTTGAAATAGCGGTTGGCCATGGCCGCATTATTATAGAACAGCATCTGCGGTACTTCGGCCCAGGCGGCCGTAGCGTCGCAGAGATAATGCTTGTGCAGGATGTTGGCGACCTTGTAGGACTCAATCATATCGTGAGTATAGCCATCGGTCCCCAAGCCGGTCAGGATACCGCGGTGGACCATGTCCATCGTCGGCGGGCAGCCACAGGCATTGCCCATGTTCGATTCCGGATTGTGGACGACCATCGTATCCGTCGCCTTGATGAGGTCCATTTCATGGGGATTGACGTGGATGCAGTGGCCGAGCAGCGTCTTCGCTCCTAAGATGTTCCAGTCATAAAGGCGGTCGATGATGCGTTTGCTGTATTTCTTCAGGCAATCCTGCAAGTCTTCGATGCCTTCGGCGACGTGGATGTGGTAGCCTACGCCGTCCGGTTTGTGTTCAGCTGCCAGGGCCATTGTTTCGTCGCTGATGGTGAACTGGGCATGCATGCCCATCATGCCGGCGATCATGTCCGTCGTGTCGGCCTGAGCATGGCGGATCCAGGCTTCGTTTTCCAGGACCGCCTGACGGGCTTTGTCCTTGCCGTCGCGGTCGGAAACTTCATAACAGAGGCAGGAACGGACGCCCAGTTCCTGGGCCGCCTGGCCGATGGCAAAGAGGCTGTCCTTGATTTCGCCAAAGCTGGCATGATGGTCGAAGACCGTCGTCACGCCGTTCTTGATACATTCGACATACGTTTCCATGGCGCTCAAATAAGTCAAGTCGTTGGTCAAGTGACGGTCGATGTTCCACCACAGGCCGTCGAGGATGTCCAGGAAGCCCTTGGGCGCATAGCCGTCGATATTCATGCCCCGGGCCATGGCGCTGTAAATATGTTCATGGACATTGATGAAAGCCGGCATGATGACGCCGCCCTTAGCATCGATAAAGGCAGCTTCCGGATAGGCCTGGCGGATGTCCGCCGTCTGGCCGACGCGGCAGATTTTTGTACCATCTATGGCTACGGCTCCATCAGGAAAATATTGATTCTTTGCGTCGCGAGTAACGACGTGGCCATTTCCGATGATTAACATATGAATTACCTCCTTCTAATATATGTGTAAAACAGAATCTGTTATGTATTTTGCGTTTTATTCATGATGTTTTTGCCATTTTCGTATCTATATTAATAGTACCTTCTTCCGACTTGCCCGTCAATTTTTTTTAAGTCTAAAAATTTTTTATCATCTTTTTGTTATAACCCGAATGGAAAGATGTTTTTTCGACATACCTCTTTTTGCCTTAAAACCGTTGATTTATCCCGAAAATATGATATATTAACAGTACCTAAAAAATTTTTAGCAGATGAGCTAATAAACTGTTTTGACCATATGCATATGATATAATAGTTGTTTTATGAGAGAGGGGTGCTCCTATGTTAAATGATGTTGTACTCAATTTTTTACGTCATTTAGCCAAAGGCCTGGCCGACCAATTCGGCCCGAACTGTGAAATCGTCATCCATGACCTGAGCGATAATTACAAAGAAAATTCCATCGTCGCCATCGAAAACGGCCACGTCACCAACCGCAAAGTCGGCGATGGCCCGTCCATGGCCGTCCTCGATGCCCTGCACAGCAATCCCGACAAGCTCCAGGACCATACGAGTTACCTGACCAAGACCAAAGACGGCCGCATCCTCAAATCGACGACCATTTACATCCGCGATGAAAAGCAAAAAGTCATCGGCATCTTTTCCATCAACTACGACATCACCGAACTGATGATGGTCGAAAACGCCATCAAACCGCTCATTTCGGTGACTTCCAAAGAAGAACAGGTCAGCCCGATTCCTCAGAATGTCACGGACCTCTTGAACGAACTCATTGAAGAATCGACGCGCCAGGTCGGAAAGCCCGTCCCCCTCATGACCCGCGAAGACAAGATCAAAGCCATCAAATTCCTCAACGACCGCGGGGCCCTGCTGATCACCAAGGCCGGTGACAAAATATCCAAGCACTTCGGCATCTCCAAATACACCCTGTACAGCTACATCGATAGCGGAGAAGAGTGAGGAAAAGAGGCTGTCTTAATGCGACAGCCTCTTTTTCTATGCCCAAATGTAACAGTTCCCTTTCTGGTATTGCAAAAAAAGTGTAGATGCCTAACAAATTGTTAGTCCATTTCTATTGAAAATCTGCAAGGTCATGTTATACTCTAAGTATACAAAAACTTTTAGATTTACTAAAATATTTTTTTCAGTTTATCTTTAGGAGGTACGGATGATGAAGAAAGATATGAAATGGGCTATGAACCAGCTGCCCAAATCAGACGATAAAAATCTGCCGATTATGTCCCTCAGCGAAGTCGCCAAGGCCCGGGCATTCCATCAGAGTTTTCCGCAATACAGTGAAACGCCGCTGACCCGGCTCACGCAGATGGCCCGCTACTTAGGCGTCGGTTCGATTTTTATCAAAGACGAATCGTACCGCTTCGGCCTCAATGCCTTCAAAGTCCTGGGCGGTTCCTATTCTATGGCTAAGTACATCGCTAAAGAAACGCACCGTGATGTATCAGATATGCCTTATGACGTCCTGACGTCAGCCGAGCTCCGCCAGGAATTCGGCCAGGCCACGTTCTTCACGGCTACCGACGGCAACCACGGCCGCGGCGTCGCCTGGGCCGCCCAGAAGCTGGGCCAGAAGGCCGTCGTCCACATGCCCAAAGGCACGACCCATACGCGGCTGGAAAACATCAAGAAGCTCGGCGCCGACGTCGACATCCTCGACCTCAACTACGACGATTGCGTCCGCCAGGCCGCCAAAGAAGCCGCCGCTACGCCGCACGGTGTCATGGTCCAGGATACGGCATGGGACGGCTATGAAGAAATCCCGTCGTGGATCATGCAGGGCTACGGCACGATGGCCATGGAAGCCGGCGAACAGCTGAAAGCCCAGGGCGTTGCACGACCGACGCACATCTTCGTCCAGGCCGGTGTCGGCTCCCTGGCTGGTGCCGTCGTCGGGTACTTCACCAACCTCTATAAAGACAATCCGCCGAAATTCATCGTCGTCGAAGCGTCGGCCGCAGCCTGCCTCTACAAAGGGGCCGCAGCCGGTGACGGCAAGCCCCGCATCGTCGGCGGCGACCTGAATACCATCATGGCCGGCCTGGCCTGTGGTGAACCGAACACCATTTCCTGGGATATCCTCAAGAACCATGTGACGACCTTCATCGCAGCCGATGACCCCATCACGGTACGTGGGATGCGTATGCTGGCAGCGCCCCTCAAAGGCGATGCCCCTATCGTCTCCGGTGAATCCGGCGCCGTCCCCTTCGGCACCTTAGCCACCATCATGTTATCCGACGAATGTAAGGATTTGCGCGCTGAACTCGGCCTCGACAATCGTTCCCAGATTCTGGTCTTCTCGACAGAAGGCGACACGGATCCGGAACGCTATAAGAACATCGTCTGGCGCGGTTTAAATAAGTAAAACATTATATAAGATATAGGAGTGATTTCCATGACAGTACCGTACGAAAAAATCAAAGAAGCTGCCAAAGGCTATGAACAGGATATGACCCGCTTCCTCCGGGACATCGTCAAATTTCCCGGAGAAAGCTGCGGCGAAAAGGAGCACATCGACCGCATTGCCGAAGAAATGCGCAAACTCGATTTTGACAAGGTAGAAATCGACCCCATGGGCAACGTCCTGGGCTACATGGGCACCGGCAAGACCCTCATCGGCTTCGACGCCCACATTGATACCGTTGGCATCGGCAACAAGGCCAACTGGAAATTCGACCCCTACGAAGGCTTTGAATCGGAAACGGAAATCGGCGGCCGCGGCACATCGGACCAGCTCGGCGGCATCGTCTCCGCCGTCTACGGCGCCCGCATCATGAAAGACCTGGGCCTCTTGTCCGATAAGTACACCGTCCTGGTCACGGGTACGGTCCAGGAAGAAGACTGCGACGGCTTATGCTGGCAGTACATCATCAACGAATACAAGATCCGTCCGGAATTCGTCGTCTCCACAGAACCGACGGACGGCGGCATCTACCGCGGCCAGCGGGGACGCATGGAAATCCGCATCGACGTCCAGGGCGTTTCCTGCCACGGCAGTGCCCCCGAACGCGGAGACAACGCCATTTACAAGATGGCCGATATCCTCCAGGACGTACGGGCCCTCAACGAAAACGACGCAGCCGACACGACAGGAATCAAAGGGCTGGTCAAGATGCTCGACAAGAAATACAATCCCGAATGGGAAGAAGCCAACTTCCTCGGCCGCGGTACGGTCACGTGCTCCCAGATTTTCTACACCTCACCGAGCCGCTGCGCCGTCGCCGATTCCTGTGCCGTCTCTCTCGACCGCCGCATGACCGCCGGTGAAACCTGGCAGAGCTGCCTCGATGAAATCCGCGCCCTGCCGAGTGTCCAGAAATACGGGGACGATGTCAAAGTCAGCATGTACGAATACGCCCGCCCGAGCTACACCGGCCTGACCTACCCCATCGAATGTTACTTCCCGACGTGGCTCATCCCGAAAGACCATAAAGTCACGAAAGCCCTGGAAGAAGCCTATACATCCCTCTTTGGCGACAGCCGCATCGGTGCTGCCGAAACGGAAACCATGCGTAAAGCCCGCCCCTTGACGGATAAATGGACCTTCTCGACCAACGGCGTTTCCATCATGGGCCGCAACGGTATCCCCGTCATCGGCTTCGGTCCCGGCGCAGAAGCCCAGGCCCATGCACCGAACGAAAAGACGTGGAAACAGGACCTCGTCACTTGTGCCGCCGTCTACGCCGCACTGCCTTCGGTATACACCGACAAATAATCAATCAAGATATAAAAGGAGACTGACTTATGAAAACCTTACAGGACTACATCGATAAATTAAAGGCCCTCAACTTCAAAGATATGTATGAAAACGACTTTTTCCTCACTTGGGACAAGACCGATGACGAACTGGAAGCCATCTGGGTCCTGGCCGATGCCCTCCGCTTCATGCGGGAACACAACATTTCCACGAAAATCTTTGAAAGCGGCTTAGGCATTTCCATTTTCCGCGACAACTCGACGCGGACCCGCTTCTCCTTCGCCTCGGCCTGCAACCTCTTAGGTCTGCAGGTCCAGGACCTGGACGAAAAGAAGAGCCAGATTGCTCACGGCGAAACGGTCCGGGAAACGGCCAACATGATTTCCTTCATGGCCGACGTCATCGGCATCCGCGACGACATGTACATCGGCAAAGGCCATGCCTACCAGAAAGAAGTCGTCGACTCCGTCACCCAGGGCTATAAAGACGGCATCCTCGAACAGAAACCAACCTTGGTCAACCTCCAGTGCGATATCGACCATCCGACTCAGTGTATGGCCGACGCCGCCCACATCATCCACGAAATGGGCGGCCTGGAAAACCTGAAGGGCAAAAAAATCGCCATGACCTGGGCTTACTCCCCGTCCTATGGCAAACCCCTCTCGGTCCCACAAGGCGTCATCGGCCTCATGACCCGCCTGGGCATGGACGTCGTCCTGGCTCATCCCGAAGGCTATGAAGTCATGCCCGACGTCGTCGACGTCGCCAAAAAGAACGCTGAAAAATCGGGCGGTTCCTTCCGCATCACCCACGACATGGCCGACGCTTTCAAAGACGCCGACGTCGTCTATCCCAAGAGCTGGGCACCCTTTGCCGCCATGGAAAAGCGGACCGAGCTCTATGCCGCTGGCGACCAGGCTGGTATCGACGCCCTGGAAAAGGAACTGCTGGCCCAGAACGCCCAGCACAAAGACTGGTGCTGTACGGAAGAATTGATGAAGACGACGAAAGACGGCAAAGCCATGTACCTCCACTGCCTTCCGGCCGACATCAACGGCGTCAGCTGTGAAGATGGCGAAGTCGAAGCTTCCGTGTTCGACCGCTACCGCGATTCTCTCTATAAAGAAGCCAGCTACAAACCCTATGTCATCGCTGCCATGATTATGCTGGCTAAATGCCAGGATCCGACTCAGACGCTGAAGGCCCTGGAAGAACGGGGCATCCTGCGCAGAATGAAATAACAGGAGACGTATTATGACCGAGAAAAAGAAACGTATCGTCATTGCCCTTGGCGGCAATGCCCTGGGAAATACCCTCCCCGAACAGATGATGGCCGTTAAAACGACAGCCAAGGCCATCGTCGACCTCATCCAGGAAGGCTGTGAAGTCATCGTCGCCCATGGCAACGGCCCTCAGGTCGGTATGATCAACCATGCCATGGCCGCCCTGAGCCGGGAAGACCCGAACCAGCCCAACACGCCGCTGTCGGTCTGTGTCGCCATGAGCCAGGCTTATATCGGCTACGACTTGCAGAACGCCCTGCGCGAAGAAATGTACAACCGCGACATCTTCGACATCCCCGTTGCCACCATGGTCACCCAGGTCCGCGTCGATCCGGAAGACCCGGCCTTCAAGGATCCGTCGAAGCCCATCGGCCATTTCATGACTAAAGAACAGGCGGAATACGCCGCCAAAGAATACGGCTATATCGTCAAGGAAGATGCCGGCCGGGGCTGGCGCCGCGTCGTCGCTTCACCGCTGCCCCAGGAAATCATCGAAATCGGGGCCATCCAGACCCTCGTCGATTCCGGCCAGCTGGTCATCGCCTGTGGTGGCGGCGGCATCCCCGTCATGCGCCACGGCAACCACCTCAAAGGGGCCAGTGCCGTCATCGACAAGGATTTTGCCAGCGAACGGTTAGCCGAAGACCTCCATGCCGACTACCTCATCATCCTGACAGCCGTGGAAAAAGTCGCCATCCACTTCGGCCAGGCGAACGAACAGTGGCTGTCGGAAATGACCACCGACCAAGCCCGGCAGTACATGGCCCAGGGAGAATTCGCCCCCGGCTCGATGCTGCCCAAAGTCCAGGCAGCTGTCAAATTCGCTGAATCCCGTCCCGGCCGGACGGCCCTAATTACACTGCTCCAGAAAGCCAAAGAAGGCATCCTCGGGCAGACCGGCACCCGTATTTATCGAGGCGCAAGGATTTGACTGATTCCCTGTTGCACGTAGTGGATGAATTTCTTGACTGCCGGCGACGCTCCCTCCCGACTGGGAATAGCAATGCCAATAGTAATCATATGGGGCGGATCCATGGGAAGGATGGCCACGCGGCCCTGCCACTGTGCCGTCATGAGGCGATTATTCATGCTGACGCCCAATCCGGCTTCGACCATACGATACGTCGTATAGTTATCGATGGCCGTATACCGCGTTTCATAAGAAATATGTTCTTCCTTGAGAATCCGGACGACATCCGTATCTTGCTGGGGCAGCGGTTCGATGAACGATTCATGACATAACTGCTTCAACGGGTAGGCCTCCGCTTGTGCCAAGGGATGATTTTCCGGAAGCCACATGACCATTTCATCTTCACATAAGGGAATCCAGTCCCCGGAAAAAGGGCGCCACGTCGTGATACAGCAGTCGAAGCGCCCTTCTTCCAACCCATCGTACATCACTTTATTAGCGCACTCTTCAATATGGACGTGAACTGCCGGATAGGCCTGTTGAAAAGCCTGTATGATCTGTGGCAGCCAGTTAGCGGCTACGCTGAAATAAGAGCCAATGTAAATATCCCCGGCCGTTAATCCCCGAATCTGGGCACTGTACTGCAAAAGGGCATCTTCATCGCGGATGAGGCGGCGCAAGTAAGGCAGCATCGCCTGTCCTTCGCGGGTCAGATAAATGCCCTGCGCCGTCCGCCCCAGCAGGGGAAACCCGATTTCTTTTTCCAGTGATGCAATAGACCGCATGACGCCAGACGGAGTATAGCCTAACCGCTCTGCGGCTGCCGAAAAACTTCCGGCCTGGATGACCTGAAGCAGAAGCCTGCATTTTTCTGTATTCATGTATATCACCTTTGCTTTTTTATCAAAACTATATATATTATTTTGCTATTCTCTCCATACTACTTTTATCGTATCATAAAAGTAAGAAAAAAGTAAGGAGGGACTTTTTTATGAAACAAAGAAATGCCGAAATACTGCTCATCATTGTCATTGCGTCCCGTAGTATTTCCTATATTTTATCTAAAATTGGTCTGAATGGGATTCCTCCATTAGAATTACTGGCCATCCGCTTTGCTTTGACGACGGTTATTCTGCTGCTGCTCTTTCATCGCCGCCTTCCCCAGCTGACACGTCAATTATGGAAAGCTGCCGGCCTCTTAGGGACCTTCCTCTTTGCCTGCATGGCCTGTGAACTCATCAGCTTGACGACCATTCCCTCTTCAACAGCAGCCTTCCTGGAAAATACATCCGCCGTCTGGGTGCTGATCTTAATGGCCATCATCAGCCGTCATTGGCCGAAGAAAAAGGTCCTGACAGCGACGGCACTGCTCCTGGTCGGCATCGCCTGCCTCACCTTGCAAGGCTCCACCTTCAGCCTGGCACCGGGAGAAGCCATCTGCCTGGCAGGGTCCCTCTTTTATGCGGCTTGGATTTGCCTGACCGCCCGGCTAGCCCGGCAATACGATCCGTTGCTGCTGGGAATCGTACAGATGGGTTTTCTGGCAGTGTACAGCACGTTAGGAATGATGGTATTTGAAACGACGGCCATGCCGACAGATACGACGACATGGGGTGCCATCCTGGCCTTGGTCTTCATCTGTTCGGTCTTTGGCTTTACCTTCCAGCCCGTTGCCCAGAAGTATACCAGTGCCGAAAAAGCCGGCTTGTTCACCGCCCTGAACCCGCTCATTGCAGCTGTCCTGGGAGCTATCTTTTTAGGAGAAATCTTTACGCCTATCCAACTCGCCGGGGCTATCTGCATCCTCTTAGGTATCATCATCGTTCAACTGCCCGAAAAATATCTATGCAAGACGCATCCCTGTCAAAATAGCTGACTGCCACCTTGACAAAACACCTCCGTCCAGCCTATGCTGAAAACGGAGGTGTTTTTATGAAAAAAAACTGGCTAATCGCAGCAGGAATCCTGGGAATGTTATGGATTCCCGGCATGACAGGGGCCCAGGAAGAGACCGTATGGCAGGACTTATATTATACCCGTCAACAAAAAAAAGACCTCATCATCAGTTCGGATGACAAGGTTCCTCATTCTTTCTACGGTTTGCAAATAGGCGACAAAAAAAGCGACGCTTTGAAAAAACTGTACCCAGCCTTCAAATTCATGTACGAACTCAAAGCCATCGGCAACGAATACCTCTTGTCCGACCTCGTATATCCAGATTATTACCTGACCATCATGTTTGATGAAAACGACCGGGTATTCATGATGATATATCAAGAAAACAAAAAATACGAATTGCTGTAGAATGGCGTTCAAAGAAAACGCCATTCGCAGGCCGCCGGTCTCAGTTAGCAGGCGGTCCGCCGGACCGTGATGGCCGATATTCATTTACATCGCCTGTATGCGATATCGTAGGGGATGTCCTGTCAAGGCGTCCCGTTGTGGGAATTCCGTAAAATGCTATACAGAAAAAACGTCATTCGCTGTTAGCAGTTAGCTTGATAGCCGCAGTCCTGAGGACTGCACCGTAGGGGCTTGCACGTGGCAAGCCCGCTATGACTATGTGAGCATAACGTATGCTTGATATATGTGCGTGTTTTCCTGTATCGCCTGTCATGTATGGCGTGTACATTACATTACAGGCGGGCCGCCAAAGGCTCCCTTTATAGGGGAGCTGACCGCCAAAGGCGGTCTGAGAGGTTAAAGATCGGCCCCTACAAACCCCAGGGGACCCTGGTCGGATAGGAAGCCGCGCATTTCCTACTAGCCACGAACCACTAACAACGAACAACAAAAAAGCACTGCCGGTTGTCCCACCTATCCCGCCGAATCGAGGCTTCTGCTATCTGTCTGGATACTTTCACTCCATCAGGTCTCGAAATTCGGCATAAGCGACTCACTCGGTTTTGCGCGTCGCAGGCTCCTTCAAAACCGGTTCCCTGCTTATCCCAGGGAACCCTGGTCGGATAGGAAGCCGCTCATTCCCTACGAGCCACGAACCACTAACAACGAACAACAAAAAAGCACTAGCGGTTGTCCCACCTCTCCTGCCGAATCAAGGCTTCTGCTATCTGTCTGTATACTTTCACTCCATCAGGTCTCGAGATTCGGCATAAGCGACTCACTCGGTTTTGCGCGTCGCAGGCTCCTTCAAAACCGGTTCGCTGCTTATCCCAGGGAACCCTGGTCGGATAGGAAGCCGCGCATTTCCTACTAGCCACGAACCACTAACAACGAACAACAAAAAAGCACTAGCGGTTGTCCCACCTCTCCTGCCGAATCAAGGCTTCTGCTATCTGTCTGTATACTTTCACTCCATCAGGTCTCGAGATTCGGCATAAGCGACTCACTCGGTTTTGCGCGTCGCAGGCTCCTTCAAAACCGGTTCCCTGCTTATCCCAGGGGACCCT
>NZ_JBHYRR010000046.1:0-14126 GCF_047974155.1 Megasphaera jansseni
GAACTACGAACGAAAAACTTTTAAGTTGAAGGGGCCTCGCATGATGGCAAAAACCTTCGTGCGACAGCCCCTTTTAAATTGTTAGTGGCTAGCCCCTTTTTTTGCGGCCTGCGAACTGCGGGACGCCCTTTGGGCGTCCCCTACGAGCCACGTGCCACGAACAACGAGCCACTATTTTACAATAACAGCCAATACGTCGCCGGTCTTTACGTTATCGCCGGGGTTGACGCGGATTTCGTGGAGCGTACCGTCAGCAGTCGCTGTGATGTCGTTCTGCATCTTCATGGCTTCTAAGACGAGGATGATGTCGCCCCGTTTGACAGCTTGACCGGCTTCGGCTTTGAGGGCCGAAATCTTGCCCGGCATGGGAGCCTTGACGGTGATGGCGCCTTCCGGGATCGGGCCGCCTACAGCCGGAGCCGGCGTTGCAGCCGGAGCAGCTGCCGGCGTCGGTGCGGGAGCTGCCGGAGCTGCCGGAGCAGCGGCCTGCGGAGCCGGTGCGGCAACCGGAGCACCGCCCATTTCTTCGACTTCTACTTCATATGCTTTTCCATTGACGGTAACCTTGAATTTTTTCATATATGTGATCCTCCTGGATTTAAATATTCACTGTACTAACGACTCATACCACCCAGGCGGGCTGCCATAGCCCAGTTTTCCCGATGGCGTTTATAACCGCGCTTCTGCGGACGGATAGAACAGATAGCCGACGGCGGATAGCCATAGGCGGCGACAGCGGCCATGATGACGGCGACGACTTCATCGTCCATGCCATCCTGAGCCGCTTCCGGAGCCGTTTCTTTCACGACGGCCATCGGCCGGGCGGCGACGACAGCGGGCTGGCGCTGGCCGACAGGGACGACGGGGTGCGTCAGTTCCTGTTTTTCTATGGTTTCCGCTTCCGCCGGGACCATTTTTTCAGATTTGACAGCGTCCTTCAAATCCTGGACGGCTTCGGCCAGTTCCTTGACGCTCTGCTGGAAATCGGCGACATCCTTCATCTTATCTTCCAAGGCACGGAAGCGGGTATTATAGTACCGGCTCAAGATCAGGGTCATGGCGATCAGCAGGACGATGACGGCAAATTGAATTTCTATCATACGGCAGCCTCCTTATAACGGCATGTTGCCGTGTTTCTTCGACGGCCGTTCTTCCCGCTTGCTGTAAAGCATAGCCAGGGCACTGATAATGCGCGGACGCGTTTCCTTCGGTTCGATGACGCAGTCGATCTGACCGTGTTCGGCTGCTTTATAAGGCGTCGAAAATTCATTGATATATTCTTGCTTTTTCTTTTCTTTTTCCGGATCGTGTTTGAAGATGATATTGGCTGCGCCATCCGGACCCATGACGGCGATTTCCGCCGACGGCCAGGCCATGACCACATCGGCACCGAGCTGGCGGCAGCACATGGCAATATAAGCCCCGCCGTAAGCTTTACGGGTAACGACCGTGATCTTGGGTACCGTCGCTTCGCAGTAGGCATAGAGCATCTTGGCGCCGTGGCGGATGATACCGCCATATTCCTGTGTCGTCCCCGGCAGGAACCCCGGTACATCGACAAAGGTGACGACAGGGATGTTGAAGCTGTCGCAGAAGCGAATGAAACGGGCGGCCTTATCGGACGCGTTGATGTCCAGGCAGCCAGCCAGGAACTTCGGCTGATTGGCGATGATGCCGACGGTCTGACCGTCAAAGCGGGCGAAGCAGGTAATGATATTCAAGGCGTAGTTTTCCAGGACCTGGAACACGTTGCCATCGTCGACGCAGGATTTGATGACGTCGAGCATATCGTAAGGCATGCTGCTGTCGTCGGGAATGACCGAATTGAGGCTTTCGTCTTCGCGGTTCGGATCATCATCGGATTCGACGACCGGCGCTTCTTCCATATTGTTGCTGGGCAGGAAGTCAAGGAGGGCCTTGATTTTTTCGATGCAGTCGTCTTCATTTTCGCAGGCAAAGTGAGCCACGCCGGAAATGGAGCTGTGCGTCATGGCGCCGCCCAATTCTTCAGCCGTCACTTCTTCGGCCGTAACCGACTTGATGACGGCCGGGCCCGTAAGGAACATGTCCGACGTATTCTTGACCATGAAAACGAAATCCATCAGAGCCGGGCTGTATACGGCACCGCCGGCGCAGGGCCCCATGATGACGGCGATCTGCGGGATGACGCCGGAAGCCGCCGTATTGTTCATGAAAATGCGGCCAAAGCCGGACAGGGCATCGACGCCTTCCTGGATACGGGCACCACCGGAATCATTGATGCCGATGACAGGAGCCCCCATCTTCAGAGCCATTTCCTGCATCTGAGCGATCTTATGGGCGTGCATTTCGCCGAGCGAACCGCCTTCGACGGTAAAATCTTCGGCATAGGCAAAGACCAGGCGGCCGCGGACCGTGCCGTACCCGGTAACGACGCCGTCACCGGGAATTTCCTTTTCCTGCATGTTGAAATTCATGCAGCGATGATGGATGAACTGTCCCATTTCGGTGAAGCTGCCTTCATCAAATAACTTAGCCAGCCGTTCGCGGGCTGTCATCTTGCCTTTTTTATGTTGCGAATCAATTCGCTTCTGACCGCCGCCCATCTCGATTTTCGCGAGCTTTTCATGGAGCTGGTCAATCTTTTCCTGAACTGTAGCCATTCCTATACCTCCAGTATCAAAGTATTTTATCAGGTCACATAACAATGAATTATACCATAGAATATCCAAATTTTATAGTCTTTCGGCCATCCAACTTCTAAGAATCGCTCAAGCCGGAGCGCCGTTGACGGTCTGCCAGACCTGGGCGATGAACTTGCCCGCCGCCGGTGACAATTCCTGGATATCCGGGACAGCAATCCCCAAGGAAATATGCTGGGCCGGAGCCATAGGCCGAAGGACTACGCGGCCTGCCCATTTTTCCGTCGTCAAGCGGTTGTTGAGGCTGATTCCCAAACCTTCTTCGACCATGCAATACGCCGTATACGGGTCGGTCGTCGTGAAGCGGATATCCGGCTTCACCTGCTGAGTTGCCAGGAAACGGTCGATATCCGTATCGTGATCCGGCAGGGGGATAATGAAAGGCGCGCCATTCAGCCGTTCTATGGGAATCTCCTCATCTGCCGCCCAGGGATGATCCGGCGGCAGCCAGACGACGAGCTCATCGTCTTTCAACGGGATCCAGTCATAGGCCACCTCCGGTCCTGGCTTGGCCGACAGACAGCAGTCGACGGCCTTCTCATTGAGCCACTGGGCCAGTTCCTGATTGGTCCCTTCCAACAAATGGATTTCCACCTTGGGATACTGCGCCTGGAAGCGGCTCAGGATTTTGGGCAGCCACGCCGCGGCCACACTATAATAACTGCCGATATTGAGGACACCGGCCAGGACACCTTGGATTGCCGCCCCCAAATCGACGACCTTCTGCGAAGCCCGGACGACATCCTGAAAGACCGGAACCATCTGCTGGCCATTAGCCGAGGGGCGGACCCCCTGCTTGTTACGCACGAGCAAAGGAAAACCGATTTCCTTTTCCAACGAGCGTATCATGCGGGTTATGCCCGACTGCGTATAACCGAGTTCCTTGCCGGCTGCCGTCAGACTCCCGTACTGAATCGCCAGGAGCAAGGCCTGGCATTTGATACTATCCATAAGCTATCACCCATTTCGTCATGACATACATGTCAAATCACCGTTTGTGTCATACCTTATTGTACCGTATAATGAGGCCATCCGTAAAGGGTTAGCGAATGGCTTTAAATTTAAAGTTCGCTTCTACAAACTATAAAGAAAAAGGGACTTCGCACGATGGTAGAATCCTTCGTGCGGCAGTCCCTTTACAGGTTACAATTCAACTATCTTGACGTCTTTGACATATTTTCCCTGGCTCCGCAGCCACATTTCGATGCCTTTCCCGTAGACTTCCGCTTCCAGCTGGTACGTCCCGTTATCTTCACTCAGTATCTTCGCCGTCGGCAGGCGGTCCAAGATGGCGTCGATATCATAGCCCGTATAGGTGAAGGTGACGCGCTGCAGCCGTCCGCCGTACATGAACTGGACGCGCTTGCGGAACTCGCCTTCCTGGAAACGCCGATTATAAGGAATGTGGAACGTCGCTTTTTCGACATCCAAGGTCTTGATCCGGTCCAGGCGGTAAATCGTCGGCGTAATGTCCCGGGCACTTTCATAAATCTTTTCGATATCCTTGTCGTCGATGAAGGCGATGAGATAAAAATAGTATTCCGAAAAGAGCAGAGCCAAGGGCTTCAGCCGCCGCTGGACGATTTTCCGGTCCTTCAGCCGGCCATAAGCCACATCGACATAGCGGTGCTGCTGAATGGCCTCGCCAAGGTGCCACATAGTGTCGAGGAAACTCGTCCGGTGCCGCGGTTCGACGTAGTGGAAGGCCTCGTTATTGACCAGGCGGGTCACCATGGCCTGATTCGACGCCGGCACACAGCAGGAAATCACCTTGCGCAGCATTTCTTCCATTTCCGTCTTGACGAAAGCCCGGCTGTCAAGTAAGATTTTGCATAGCGCCAAGATCTCACTGTTCGACAACTTCTGGACCTGGCCGCCCTCCATGCGGTAGCCCTTTTCCACATAATCATAGACAATATCACAAGGCATCCCATCTCTTAGTGCCATACCATTGCGGCAAAATGCCCGGATATCCTCAATATCCCGCTGGATACTGCGCTCATTCACACCATACTGTTGGGCCGCTGCCGGCTTCTGAATCGTCTGGCCAGCCAGCAGCTGCGAATACAGCGCCAGTACCCGCGAAACCTTATCTTCTTTCAAACAATCACATCCTTCTCCTCAAATCGTAATCGTCATCGTAAGGGGCTGGGCCAACCCATACCACCGGGCAATGATATAAAGAACCAGCACATATAACACCATATTGACAATCACACAGCGGACACGATGCCGATTTTCCTGGGGCTCCTTCTTGGGGGCAAAAATACCGACGAGCAGCCCTAAAAAGCTAAGGGTAATAAAAATCAGCAGTCCTCGCGTAAGCCAATTGCCGCTGTTCCATCCCGTCTCATAGACAGCCAAAAAATTGACGCCAAGACCGTAACATAAAAGGCCATAAAACCTGTACCAAAATATAAAATAAAGGCCGTAAAATGAACCATTTAATCAGCCAGGCAACGCCTTGAGCCACAGCCGTCCCCATCTTTTACCTCATCACGCCTCCTCAAATCTTGCAGACAAACTGATTACACGACTGAACGCCCTGGGTCTTCATGTTCCGCACCAGGCACTGATTCTCAGCCAGCGGATCATACTCCCAAAAACCGACAATCGGCGCCTTCGGACGGATAGCCTGGTTCATCGGGTCGTACCAGTGTTTACAAAAAGCACGCTTATGTGAAGCGGGATGATTCAAATTCATGAGTTCCATCGTACCTGACCTCCTTACTCCATTTCATCGTATTATATTATTTGCCTTACGTTTACGGCGACAGTCTTTGCATCGTTTCGGTAAGTCAAACCCTTTAGATTCAAAATAAGCTTTTTCCCCATAAGTAATATCAAAGGGATTAAAGCAATTCTCGCAAATCTCCCTCCTATAAACTTTATGGCTACATTCATAACAAAGGTTATAATTCATTCGAGAATTTATTTTCCCTCGTTTGACTTTTATCTCTTTGCCGCAAACCTCACATCGTCCTACGATGACAAGCTGGTTGCAATCATGACAAAATTCTGGCATCCTTCGCTCTCCTTTCGCAATTTGATCTACCATTTCCCGCGTAAGGGATATTTCCTTTCCACACCCCTTGCAACGCACCGTTTGAACAATGGTAGTATGACACTGATAACAATATTTAGGTAATTTATACTCGTGGAATTGTTTATTGGTAATACGAATCATTTCGCCACACCCTTGGCAAGGATACTCTTTAACAATTTTACAGTCTTCACAGTATTCTTCGCGTGGCAACTTCTCAATATACCGACGTTTGTTTGTATAAAGCATAGGCTTTCTGCACTTTTTACATTCATAGACTTCTCCATCATACAAACAATCTGGACAAATACCTTCTTCTAACTCCTCCTTAGCATAGACTTTATGGCAAATGCGACATTCTGCCGTATCTGATATTTCCTCAGATTTTTTCTGTGGCAAAAACTTATCCAGCCCTGATACGGCAATATCTTCACTCGTTCCCTTACATACTTCATGAGGTTCTTCCCTCAGCGGGGCATCTGCTGGCAAATTCCATTGCCAATCCCGATTGGGATTCATGATTTCCGCATAAGTCAACACAATTCCGTTTTGTTCTATGTAACTGGCAATCTTTCCCAAATTATGCGTTTCCCCGTAGTTATACAAATAGCTCATGGAGCCAACAAAAATCAGCGTGTTCTTGGTGCGGGACATAGCTACATTCAACCGGGCATTATCTGAAAAATAAGCCGTTTTATGCTGAGAGCGGGTCATACAGTAAATCACTATATCCGCTTCATCGCCTTGAAAAGCATCAATGGTATTGATAATAACATTTTTCTCTGCCTTCAATGCTTGCTTTAACTTCGACTTTTGCCGCTTATATGGGGTAATAACAACCAAACGGCCGTTATATCTCTCACGAATCCGCTTAACCAGATGAGAAACAACGATGACCTCCCGTTCGTTATAAGGACTACTTTGCGGGCTGTCCTTTTTTTCTCTATAGGCTGCATCACCATCCATATTCAAGAAAATCATATGATGAGAAAAGAGCAAGGGTTGTTTATGAGAGCAACTTGGAGCTGACTCCAGTTTTCCGTCATAAAACAGCTGGCTCACCAAATTGCCAATGACGGTAGGCATCCTAAACTGCATCGTCAACATGCACTTATTATCCGCTGGACACTGCTCAAACAGGTACTGGAAAAAGCTAGTTGAAAAGAATTCATTAATCGTATCTTCGTCAATGATATCGTTTAATTGGACACCTCCATTAAAAAGAATGGGATCCACAACAGGAGGCAGCTGCTTATGATCGCCAATAATGATGATTTTTTTTGCATGATTGATAGGAATCAGCAATTCTCCCGGTAAAGCCTTGCCAGCTTCATCTACAATGACCAAATCAAAGTCAATACGGTTCAACCCTATTTTTTTCTTGGCCAAACCCACACAGGTTGCGCCGATAACAGAAAAATTATTTAATAAATATTCACTAATCTGTACTTTATTGTCCTTTTCCGATAATAATTGGATCCATCGTTTCCGATAAGGGAGCAATGCTTCCGGACAATCTTCCTGCGTGACACGTTTTTCATACTGCTCCAGGCGTTTTTCAAAATAATATTCCTGTAAATCCGATGAAATCGTATCCAAATTACCACAGCGCACGATTTGTTCAGGCTGCAAAGCATTTTGATTCGTCAATCCGCGCAGGACATTGTCAACAGCTACATTGGCCTGTGAAACAATCAAGATTCTAGACTTCGGATCCACTGCCAGCTGCTGATAAATCATTTCTTTAATCAGTGTCGTCTTCCCTGAACCTGGAGGCCCTTGTATGAGAAAGAAATCCTCGACAGCTGTTGCCCTGGTCAGGGCATCGAGCTGACTTTCATTATGAAGTACAGATGGATTATACACCTTCTCGATGCGTCGCTGGCTGTCCGAAAACGTTAAATGAGGCAAATCAAAAATAATTCCTTTCAGTCTGGCATTGGTCATCTGTCCTAAACGAAAAGCTTCTAGAGCTTGCTGTTGCTGTAATTCCGGATAAGGAATCGTTCCTTCATATAAATCCACAGTATAAGCAGCCGCAGCCGCTTCTTCCAAAGTAATCCGGGTCTGTAAAAACAATTCTTCCCCATTCATATCTAAAGTTCCTGCAAGACTTCGGCCATTATGCAGCTGCACTAAGAGATTTCCCGAAGAAAAATGCTTTTTAGAAAGTCTACTCAAAAAATTCTGGACTTTCCCCCTATCTTCCGGGAAAATCAGCAAGGTCTTTCCATTTTCTTCTATTTCTAAAATCTGGACATCTTTGCAGGAAAGATGCCCATATGTTTTTATATCAATCAGGCGTTTCATCACTTCGCTCCATTGGTTGAAGTAAAGGATGTTGGCCTGACTGTTTTTGATTTTATTTTGCTCTGCAAACTGTTTTTCTAAGTAAATAAGCAAAGCTTTTGTGTTCTCTGTATAGGCTTTGATGTTCTTTTTTTGATAAGGCCTGGCATCTAATTTAGCATCAAAGGCCACAAATACATCGTTGAACCGAAACATATCCTCTTTGGGCAAAAAATCACAAAATTCAAAATAGCAAGTATCTTCCTCAGAACTTGGTAAAGCTACATGAACTTGAAATGCCGCCTTATTACCTAACTGCAGTTTCAGCCAATCCCATTGAGAATCATAGGGGCCAACATACCAGTCATCCATGGACTCATCCAAACCAAGCTTTTCAACTTGTGCAATAAATTTACTCGATTGATTCTTATGGATAATCAATGGAATGGTAGAAAAATTTTCGATTTTTAGACTGTCTTCATATTGCTCCGTGACTTGTGCTACACCCATTTTATAATCCCAATACTTGACATAGATTCGACGATGCTCCCCAATGACGGGATACCGTCTTTCTATACAATCCTTGGGAAATAACCGCAACGTAACGCCTTGATAGGTCAAATAATACGTAATCCGATGCTTTTCTTCTTGTTGTTCAATTTTAGAAACAACGGCATCTATTCCGACCGTAGGTTGACGCACCGCTTGCTGGATGAACATCCCTTTGGCACAGGAGAGGTGTTTAACGCTGCCATACGCCCCTTTCTCATTATTCGTCACCAGACAGTATAAAGAATCTGCTCCAGGAAACAACGCCGTATTTTCCGGATCATCACAAACAGCCTTATAGTATATATGAGCCCCACTATCAACGCAAATATCAAAGATATCCCCATTCAAGTCACTTTTATCGATAACAATAACCTGATTAGTATAAGGCACTTTCTCTGGCAGGCGCATCGAAAAAGGAGGAATCAGCTCACCGGTCCGTTCAAAGGTCCGTTCTAATTGGCCTCTGTATTTTTGCAGATAGCCCATATAGGCTCTTTCTTCTTGCATAAATTCTATTAATGTCTTCCTGGCACTCTTTACGGACTGTTGGCGCATCGGCGTATACTGCTGTTGGCTCGTATGTTGTTTCAACTGGGCCATCAGCTCTTTGCAATATGCCATTTTCTGGTTGGCATCCTCTTCTTGCTGCTTCAGACATTCTACGACAGTATTGTAAGCATGCTGATTGGACTGCTTCTTTTCCCGAATAAGCCTTTCACGCATAGCGTACAGTTTTTCTGCCGAAGTGTGTTCCATAGAGTGTAATTCTCGATAGTACCGTTCATGAGCTTCCTTGTTCTTTTTAACAGCCTCAGACTGATATTCTCTATAGTTTTCATCCAGCTTGTTTTGCCGTTTCCGTTCTTCGTCTGAAAGAGAGTTAAAAGCAACCGCAGCAAGAATACCAACTGCAGCAAGAGCACCAACTGCAGCAAAAAAAGGTATTGGCACAGCTTATTCCCCCTTACTATAGTCTAAATGAGTGATTAGCGTGATGATAGACACAATCTTCTCTTCCGTCTTATCTAATTGTTCTAATATTCCTTCATCTTTACAATGTGATTCAATATATTCATTTTGTAATGATTGACACCTTCCTAAAAGATAATCAAGCGCTTGAGAAATCAGCTGATAATCACGTTCCATCTGGCCTCTTCGAAAATCTCTTTCTTTGTCCTTATCTTGATAAGAACGTTTCATATCTTCTATTTCCTTAGTAATAGAGAGCAAATTCTCATCATGGTCTTTTGAAATTTGCATCCTCTTTGTTTCTTCAGCATCATGCATCCTGGCCGTTATTTCTTTTTGGGTACTCACAAAAGCATCAGCCTGGATTTTATACCGCTTTGTCGCTTCTTCTTCAGCTCTGACATTCTGATGAACTTGCGCTATTGTCTGACAAAGATCCAATACATCAGTAGCAATGCTCATAATCATCATCGGCTTGAAAGATTTTTTAGCTAGAGAGAGACCATACTGGCCCACATTTGCTGCAAGCCCAAGAGAATTAGCACAGGCTAGAGTACTCCCTTGCGATTGTCGATGCGTAATAGGCGCAGGAGAACCAACCGGAACTGCCGGAAGGGGCATATCGGAAGAAGTTTTCTTCGGTTCTTCATCATCAAATTGCGCATCTTTTAATTTAGAAATATCAATACCTGCCATGTCGATTACCTCCACTTCGTTAAGTACTTCTGAATTTTACTTGCTTTCTTTTCATAATCATCTGCTAATCGCTGAAAATACAGATTCCGTACATCAGCAGCCGCATCTTTCTTCAAGAAAACCAGCTGCTTATCTAAATCCGACAGATATGTTCTGTACATCTCTAATACTTTTTTCACCTCTTGATGCTGAAAATGAGCCTTACGGTTATCATCGCTCATCGTTTCAGCCTGATCTGAAGCTTCGAGTACAGATTGCTGCAGTTCCTGCTCAAATTTCTTTTTTTCCTCTGCGAGAAAACATTGAAACCGCTGTTCTGCCGTATTTAGCCGGTCTTGCACTTGCTTTTCCGTCTCTTCATTCCAAACGTCCAAGGCTCTTTGGGCCGTATGAATCTGCTTCTTCAAAGCTTTTGTGCGATTTCGTTCTATCAGATAATCACCAAATGCTTGAATGCAATCCAAACTTTCTTTAAAGTCATGCTGTACTTCTTGTATCGTAGGCAAATCAGGCGTTGTACTAGCTGGATACGACAAATCAGCCGTCAAAGTCTTCAAGTTATCTATACATAGTGAATAATGGTCTTTAAGCTTCATCGTCATCACCTTCAAAAAGTTCCCCGCCATCAGCATATCCGCGAATCATAGACGGATACTGTTTCAAATTCTCCCAAAGAATTTCCTGATTCCCCTGTAAATCAATTTCCTGGATAGCTTCCCGCACCATATCTAATTCCCGCTGCGGCGATAAGGCATTCGTAAAACGGAGGATTCCTTTTTTCGATGAAAAGGACGGTACGGCTACCTTTTTGGTCCTGAGTTTTTGGGTAACCGGATCCACATAAAAAGTATAGGTTTTCTCCTCTAAATGGAGGACATAGAGATGATAAGGAAATTCACATTGTACCGCATCCTGGACACTACCAGATTTTTCTGTTACATCATCAGGACTAAAGACTGGCAATTTCAAGATATGCCGCTGCAAATATCGTTTCTTCCCTACATAAGTTAGGTAATTAAACTCATCGCTATCAAGCTGACTGCCCTTTTTCTTTAACAAATTTTGAACCACTTTATGTGTATTACCAAAAAGAAATTTAGAACGACCTGTTGGAATGTCTGTTCCTTTAATGCAGGCAAAACTCCTCTCCTCAGGAAGCAGATCTCTGAGGCCATCTGATGAACGATGAACATGCAGTTTCCGGCTGAGGCCATCGACATAAAAAGGCTGTTGTCCTCGAGAAAGGCTGTCTGCTATCCGATAAATCTGTAAAATCCGTTTTCCCGGTTCACTTGGCACAAGTTGCCCATCAAATTGTAATAAGCCAGATTTCTGCATCCGCTGGATTTCTTTCTGAATAATAGCCGCTCCCAATTGGGTAACCATGACGATATCCTCTAGCGACTTACGGTCATCGATCATAAAGAGAATCAGCAATGGCAGGGCATCCAGTTTATCTCCTAACTTACCGATTTGAAACTCAAGTTTGACATCGTACACTGGCACCCATACCGGCAACGGCTGGGGTAAAGTCAAGTATTCCAACAGAACCCACCTCCTCGTCTGTCGTTAGTATAACAAATAGCATAGACATTTTCTGTCGTTGTCACTAAAGAAAAATAATCTATTCCACCGTAGCATCAATGGTTACTACAGGTGATTCATTTTGTCCCAAGATAAACAATTCCTTAGCTTTATTGCCAATGACTTTCGTAGAATAGGCATCTACGCCACCTCCGATAAGTCCACCAATAACAGGAATGGCTTTACTCAGGTTGATGGCCCCTTTCGTCCCGAATTTGGTGAGCAGGCGGAAACCGACTGCTCGGTTGATGCGGACAATAAGTGCCGAAGATATTTTCTGAACAGCTCTTTCCGTCAGCTTTTTACCGATTTGGATGCCAGCCTGCTTCAAGATTTCTTTCACTTCATTACCACACAAGCAGGCAATGACCAAGGTTTTAACGCGGTCATCATGCAAATCATAACCGCCCATACGGGCAATAGCAGCAATCATCTGCATCTGCATATAAATCACGCTGGCCACATTGGCCGGTAAAGCAACCGGCAGGGTAATAAAACCACCTAAGCTAGTCAAAAAGCCAGAAGTTCCGCACTTAATAATCTGATTCTTGATCAAAGCATCGACTTGTGCTTCTAAATCTCCGCCATGGGCCATATAATCAGCGGCTAAATCAGCGGCGCCCTTCATGCCCGCTACGCCATTCAGGGCTTTATCATAAGAGATGTCTAAAATTTTTACCATGGCACTCGTATCCACAGCTACCACTCCTTACAAAATTAAGAATATCTGAACCCTAAGTTTTTTGCGAAAAAAATCTTCTATATGATTGTAACATTCGACAAAATTCTTTCAAATCCTTCAAAAAATAAAATACAACCTATCTTTTATCGTTTTTATGTCCTTCCTACTTTTTTCGGCAAATGAAGGCAATCTAATTACGGTATACTATGTCCTGTAAGAAGCACTCAACCCTATGGATTCTGTGAAAGGAAGTGAATGATATGTCCCTGATTGAAATTGCACTTGGCGTACTTATCGAAGAAATTCTTAGTGATGATTAATCGCTGTCTGTATCTATAAGGAGGTGAGATTCATGGACATTGATGTTTACGTCGATATTGATATTTACTAATTTTATTTTTTACGATATTTTTGCTTTTTTTAAGGAGGTTTTTCGTATGCCTTTTTTCATTCCTGCCGCCATTTCCGCGGTCACCACAGCAGCTGCTGAAAGTGCAAGTATGTTTGTCGCCGGGGCCACGTCGGCCTATCGGATTTTCCACGATTGAGGAGGTGATACTATGGTCTATGGCTACGATTCCATTTTTGAAAAACCTTGGCTCTATTGGATGTGATTGAATTGAATAATGGTAATAAAAAATAACCGCCAACGGTGTCCTACACTGTTGGCGGTTATTTTTATGTTTATCTCCCCTCTCTATCTGAAGTGGGTTTCCTTGCGTTCAGTCCCCTTGCGGGGATTATACCCTTATAAGGTGACCCCGAGGCAACGGAGTATTGCGACCGTGTAGATGGTTTCAGTCCCCTTGCGGGGATTATACCCTTATAAGATATGTCCGAAATTTCTCTTAATTTTAATCAAATGAGTTTCAGTCCCCTTGCGGGGATTATACCCTTATAAGGTTGGTCTTAAACAAGCTGTAACTCTGAAGAATATGGACAAAGTTTCAGTCCCCTTGCGGGGATTATACCCTTATAAGACCTATAATCAAGTTCTTCGGCAGTAAGAAAAATGGTTTCAGTCCCCTTGCGGGGATTATACCCTTATAAGATCTAAGAATTTTAAAAAATATCTATGCTTTTCTGAAGTTTCAGTCCCCTTGCGGGGATTATACCCTTATAAGTTGTCAGCTTCGCCTTTGGAGTTATGGCTACAAAGGTGAAGAACATCCAGTTTCAGTCCCCTTGCGGGGATTATACCCTTATAAGGGCCATTAGAGATAAAGATTGGGGGGCATACACAAGGTTTCAGTCCCCTTGCGGGGATTATACCCTTATAAGTCTACTATTGATCAGTTGATCAATGAAATGAATATGCATGTTTCAGTCCCCTTGCGGGGATTATACCCTTATAAGGAAAGAACAAGGAGTAAAATCTTTCTTCAAAGAAGGATTTGAGGTTTCAGTCCCCTTGCGGGGATTATACCCTTATAAGATTGCCAGAAGATATCAAGAAACAGATTGCACTTGATTATATCAAAGTTTCAGTCCCCTTGCGGGGATTATACCCTTATAAGTCTGTGTATAGTCTTCACCAGCTCACAGAGCTTTTAAGTTTCAGTCCCCTTGCGGGGATTATACCCTTATAAGTCTGTGTATAGTCTTCACCAGCTCACAGAGCTTTTAAGTT
>NZ_JBHYRR010000046.1:14223-15197 GCF_047974155.1 Megasphaera jansseni
TTTTCAGTCCCCTTGCGGGGATTATACCCTTATAAGTTGGTGGCGGGGCGTGTCCCTGACCGCCAGGATGTAATGATACCTAGTTTCAGTCCCCTTGCGGGGATTATACCCTTATAAGGCACAGATATTTACATTTGAAAATATTAAAGAAGATGGTGAGTTTCAGTCCCCTTGCGGGGATTATACCCTTATAAGGCTCCGTGCGGCATTGTTCCTCGCTGTGCAAGCAGCGAGGAAGTTTCAGTCCCCTTGCGGGGATTATACCCTTATAAGACTTACTTGTATTGGGATATATAATAGAAAATGTCTATGATGTTTCAGTCCCCTTGCGGGGATTATACCCTTATAAGGTAATAAGAAAAGAAAATTTACTCTTGAAAATTTTGCAGAAAGTTTCAGTCCCCTTGCGGGGATTATACCCTTATAAGCATCAGCAGTAACAATATCAGAAGTAGATCCAAGCATCTGAGGTTTCAGTCCCCTTGCGGGGATTATACCCTTATAAGTACCATTACAAGACTCTTCAAGACGTACAAAGCCTTGATGAGTTTCAGTCCCCTTGCGGGGATTATACCCTTATAAGGAATAAAATTCAATAAATAATAGACCCCTTCGGGGGTCGTTTCAGTCCCCTTGCGGGGATTATACCCTTATAAGAGCGCCCCCTGTCAGCGGCTTAACCATGCGGGTTCAAAACCCGGTTTTCGGGGGACTACCTTGAGAAGCCTTGTTTTCTGTGATAATTTCTTTCATAATGTCCGAGAACCCGCTTATTTGTTGATGCGGGGCGGATTTTCTGTTTTGGGGCTTCTCTATGCCTATAGTATACCACGAAAAGATGGCTTAATAAAGGCATTTATCGGCATTTTTTAGGAAAAAAATCAGGCGGATTTTACTATTTCAGACTTTGTGAAAAATCCCACCTGCATTTTTCTCTCTTCTTCCTACTTTTTCTGGCAAGTGACGGTTGCCAG
>NZ_JBHYRR010000047.1:0-13296 GCF_047974155.1 Megasphaera jansseni
GCCAGAGTCAAACTGGTGTCTTTGTACCCGGATTTAAGCAAATGACCGTTTGTTGTATATATGGAAGAGACTATACAGTAGTGTGACTATTGGCGATTATCCTAATACCCAAGGGGATTTATTCGTTTATGGGACCAGTAAATTCTATGGGACCGTTTTATTCAATGATGGAGAATTTGCTTACGACAGCCAGAAACACGGCTTTAGTTTCGGCAAGGCCCAATACAATAGCAAACTGTACAATTACTCTATTGCCATCGGAAATACAGGAGAAGGCAGTGACTACAGCATTATTTTTGGTAATGGCTCTTCCGGTAAAGGAACCTATGATGTAGTCATTGGCGATTTGGCGTCTGCAGAAAAGGCCAACGCTGTTGCTATCGGGAAAAGTGCATCTGCCCAAGGGACCTCTTCCATAGCCCTGGGTGAATCGGCTCACGCCACAGCAGATGATGGCATGGCCATCGGTCATTCTTCTGAATCCACACTGGCAGGAGCACTCGCTTTAGGGAAAGAAGCTAAAGCCCATGGGACGGATGCGGTAGCTATCGGGACCGGGGCTCAGGCGAACAATAATCCCTATGGGATTGCCATCGGGAAAAATGCCATCGTGAATAATCAGGGATCCATTGCCATCGGGCAGGACAGCTCTTCGGACCATCCCTACGGGATTGCCATCGGGGGCAATAACGTGGGAGAAAAGGGCGCCAACGCCAACGGAACGTATTCCATCGCTTTGGGGGCGGATTCTCTTGTCAACGGAGCGGAAGCTGGTGTGGCCATCGGTTATGGAGCGAAAGTGGACGGAGCCGATGCCAAAGATGGGGTAGCCCTGGGGGCTTATTCTGTTTCCAATTGGACGACCAAACCGGGTGTCCGGGGATATCTGCCCTGGGAAGGGTCCAATTCAGGGAATATCCAGAACAATACATTTCAGAGTGCCATTTCTACTCCGATTTGGAAATCTACTACAGCAGGAGTCTCTATCGGGGATACTACGAACGGAGATAAATCGAAATGGATTACCCGCCAATTGACCGGACTGGCTGCCGGGACCAATGATTATGATGCCGTCAACGTGGCCCAGCTGAAGGCTTCCATGACTACTCTTTCTTCGGCGGATGGCACGGTGAAAATCACCCCCAAATACAACGATGACGGTTCCCGGACCTTTGATCTGAGCGCCAGCGGCGGTTCTGGTTCTGGCAGCGGCGGCCATTTTGTCAGCGTCACGAAGAACAATGCCTCGGACAGCGATGACAGCCTGAAAAATGCCGGCAACTACAACAACAATGGCGCTACAGGCACCCAGTCTACAGCTGTAGGCGTCAATGCACAGGCTCAGACAAAGGGAACGGCCCTGGGCAATGGGGCCCAAGCCTCCAATACGGGAGCGACGGCCATCGGCACCGGTGCCGTGGCTCATGGCACCAGCAGTGTAGCCCTGGGCCAGGATGCCAGCGCCCAGAATGATAACGCCGTAGCTATCGGCCATGGTTCCGGGGCTTATGCCAATTCCGTATCCATCGGTGGCAACGCCAAATCCGCGGCGGAACGGTCCGTCCACATTGGTGCTATGAGCGATTCCAATACCACCACTGGCAGTGCTTCTGTGAGTATCGGGGCCGATGCCAAAGCCACAGCCAGCGGGGCTGCTTCTTTTGGCACCGGTGCGGTGGCCAGCGGCACGGATGCCTTGGCTCTGGGCCAGAACAGCAGCAGTACGGGCAGTGGCAGCGTGGCTATCGGTTATCAGACCAAAGTCACGAGCAATAAAGAACACGCTACTGCTGTAGGTACATCGGCCGAAGCCAATGCCACCGAAGGTACGGTTTTGGGGTACAGCGCAAAAGTCAATGGGGACAAAGGTGTGGCCCTGGGCAGCGGCGCTTTTGTGGATGCAGAAAACGGCAATAAGACCAGCGTTGCCTTAGGCGCCGGTTCTCAAGTGAATAATGGGAATACCGTAGGTACGTCTTCTCTGTCTATCAAGGATACCTATGGGGAAACGTCCAGCTCCACTACCTATAATTTTGCTGGTACGAATCCTACTGGGACCATCAGCGTAGGATCCGGTAGCGGGTCTTCGGAACAGACCCGGACCATCACCCACGTAGCAGCAGGCCGGGTGAATAATACTTCCACAGACGCTATCAATGGTAGCCAGCTCTACGGCGTGGCCCAGTCCATCGAAAAGGTGGAACAGAACGTAGCCAAGACGGCCACCCGCTATTACAGCGTCAAGGCGTCTGATACGGGAACTGGCAGCAATTACCTGAACGATGGGGCCCATGGGAACAATTCCCTAGCAGCGGGGAATAAGGCCCAGGCTTATGGTGTGGGCTCCCTGGCTATCGGCTTTTCTTCTTTAGCAGGAAGTGCATCGAATGATGATACGCTCTTTAGTTCAATGGCCATAGGTCCGTACGCGAAAGCTCAGGGGACGGGAGCTATTGCCTTTGGCAACAGTTCCAGTTCCTCCGGTTTCGGCGGTGTGGCTTTGGGCGGCGGTGCCAATGTCTCCAGCTATGGAGGCGTGGCCCTGGGCGGCACATCCAGAGCCACGGCTACCGGCGGCGTGGCCTTGGGCACGGGTTCCACGGCGAATACGGCTGCTGGTCTGGCAGGGTACCTCAGTGGCAGTAAAAAGGCGGATCAGGCTGATTCCGTATGGACTTCTACCATAGGAGCCGTCTCTGTAGGCGGAGATTTTAAAACGAGTACAGGAACTCTCCATTATACCCGTCAAATCACTAACCTGGCGGCCGGCACCAATGATACGGACGCTGTGAACGTGGCTCAGCTGAAAGCGGTGGAACAGGAAGGGCTTTCCCTGACGGGCAATGACAATCAGAAAGTCACCCAGTCATTGGGCGGTAATTTTAAACTCACCGGCGGCCTCACCGGGGATGCCCTGAAAGACGGGGCAGCCAGCACGGCCAACTTGGGTGTGCGGAAAAATGCCAAAGGAGACGGATTGGAAGTGGTCATGACCACCACGCCTACCTTTGATTCTGTGACGGCCAAAACCGGCATTACCGTAAAGAAGGCTTCCACGGCAGACGGGACTTCGGATATTTCCCTCAACGGCAATGGCCTTTTCATGGGCAGCAAGAAAATCACCGGTCTGGCTGATGGGACGACAAAAACGGATGCCGTGAATTTCGGCCAGTTGAGCGCCATTTCCCGCAATCTCTCCACCTTTGAAAATAAGGCCATCCAGGTAGGAGGCAATGGCGGCAGCACCATTGCCCGGAAACTGGGGGAAAATCCCATCCTGATCCAGGGAACCGGGAATAAAGGCAATGAAAATTACTCCGGCACCAATCTGAAAACCTATGTGGATGAAAACGGCGTGCTCCAGATTCTGTTGGATAAGGAACTGCTGGAAGACCGGATCGATGTGGGGTCGGCCCTGGCCAACCCGACGGACAGACGGGTGAATTATCCCGTGGTCCTGGGAACGGACAAAACCGATGCCACCATCGGCTATGTGGGCATCAACGGCCGAAATGGGACCTCGGCGGTTATCACGTCTTATGCCGGCTCCCCCATTCCGGGGAGTGATTTTAACTATCTCGACAGCGAAGGCAAGTCTCGGATGACCCGTCTGGAATATACGGATCAGGAGGGTCATGCTCACCATCTGGCTACTCTGACTGATGGTCTGACCTTTGGCGGGGACAATTCCCAAGTGCAGATTGACAGTGATTCGGGTACGGTTTCCGGGACCAATGTCATTTCCCGGAAACTCCGGTCTACAGAGTATGGGAAAAACAACACCACTACCAACTACCTCCAGATCAAAGGTGGGGCCGATGCCAATAAACTCAGCAATGGCAATATCGGCGTCCAGGCCAGCAGTGACGCCGGCTCTTTGACCATCAAGCTGAGCCAGGAACTGAAAGACCTGACCAGTGCCCAGTTCGGAACCACTACCATCAATGGCTCCGGCCTGACCTTGGGGAACACAGGGATTTCTCTCACCTCCAGTGGCTTGAATAATGGAGGACAGAAAATCACAAATGTAGCGGCTGGAACCATTTCCAGCACTTCTACCGATGCTATTATCGGCAGCCAGCTGACGAATATTTTGAACGCTGACGGTTCGGCCAAGGGAATTTCCTTCGGGGCTGAAAGTGCGGCGGGCTCCCATACGAACCCCACCAGTGTGGCCCTCGGCGGCACCGTGACCCTGAAAGGGGCCGGCGGTGACAGCAGTCACAAGAACCTGAGCACCCAGGTCACCGACAAGGGTGAACTGACTGTGACCATGGCTCCGGAAATCCAGGAAAACAAGATTTATGTGGGAAAACAAATTTCTAAGGAAGACAGTCCTACAGGAAAGGTGAATTATCCAGTCATCCTGGGTGAAAATACTGTGGGGACAGATACCTATGGCTATGTGGGCATCAAGGGGAAGAATAATTCCCAACTCTACCTGACGGCCGATCAGGATACCGGCGGCAATACCCGCTTGGACTATCTGGACGCCCAAAACAATGCCCATCTGGTGGCCCTGACCAGTGACGGATATACTTTTGCCGGAGATACAGGTACGGCCAATACCCTGGCCCTGAACAGTATCCTGAGCATCACTGGGGGTATTAAAGATACGGGAAAATTGACCACGAACAACATCGGCGTGGTCTCCAGTGGCAACGGCGGCCTGACGGTGGAACTGGCCAAGAGCCTGACGGGCCTGACCGATGCCACCTTCAACAGCGGAGCCGCCCAGACGAAGATCGATGCCAGCGGGGTGACGGCCCCAGCTTATAAAGTAGGGACGAAGACCTATATCGACAGCAATGGGCTCCATGCCAACGACCAGAAAGTAACGAATGTACTGGCCGGAAATCTCCGTGCAGGCAGCACCGATGCGGTGAACGGCAGCCAGCTCTTTGCCACCAACCAGAAGGTGACGAAGAATGCGGGTGACATTACGAAGCTGACTATCCGGCTGGATGGTGCCGGCATGACCTTTGCCGGGGACAGCGGTAGTACGACGGTGAACCTGAATGGAACTTTACCTGTGAAAGGCGCAGATAGCAACCTGAACGTTACGGGAGATACTGATGGATTGAAGGTAGGCCTCAGCAAAACACTGACTGGGCTTACAAGCGTAGAAGTCAGCGGATCTGATTTTAAAACCACCCTGACAGGAGACGGACTGAAGATAAATCCTGTTTCCGGAGATTCCCAGACATCTATCGTATTTACCGCCAGCGATGGCATTAATTTGGGGCAGCGTAAAATCAGTGGTCTTGCTGACGGCGCCATTGGGTCCGGTTCCACCGATGCGGTGAACGGCAGACAGCTCTATAAGGTCCAGGAAGCAGCCAGTCAGGCAAAAGCAGAAGCCAGCAAACACACTACAGTTAGTGTGGGAGACAACAACCTGGCGCTGACGACTACAGACGAAAGCAAGACTAAAGGGGCCGACTACGCACTGAAACTGAATAATAAGATTACCCTGGGTACCGGAGACAACCAGGTCGTCCTGGACGGCAGCAATACAGGGATTTCCTCTTTCGGGAATGCGATTTCCTTTAATGCCGGTACCGGGGCCATCATCGCCGGAGCTTTGACCACCAGTGGCCTGGTTACGGCCAACGGAGGGGTCACAGTCGAGGATATTTCCCTGAATCCCAAGACTAACACCATCACTGGACTGAACAATACCACCTTTGATCAGAACAATCTCCAGGCTAATCGGGCGGCTACAGAAGGCCAGTTGCAGAGTCTGGTGGATCAGATTAGTGCAGGGACCGTGACTGGCGGGACTACGGAACTGAGCGACGGTACCAATACCCATGTGGGTTCAAAGACGGCCCATAAAGTGACTACTTATACGGTTAATGTGGACGACGCCTTGACTCATATGACCAGTGCCACCTTCGAAAAGAAAGATAGCGATAGCAATGTGACAGCAACCAGCTATTTGGATGCAGACGGCTTGATTTTGGGGACAACGACGGATACGACGGCAGCACGCTTCACCCGCAGTGGCATCAGCGCCGGATCCCAGCGGATCAAGAATCTGGGCAGCGGCATCACCGGGACGGATGGAACGGTTTCCACCTATGATACCACGGTCACCGGCCAGGCAGATTACAACAACGCCGCCAGCATCGGGGACGTACAAAGCATACTCCATGATGCACAGGACGTATTTGCCGGCAATAACAGCTCGAAAGCTACTTTGACCCTGGGAAAAACGGCGTCCTTCCAGGGGGCGGATGTGGCCTTGACGGGCAGCCAGACTCTGGATGATGCTTTGGATGCTGACTATTCCAAAGCCAATCTGACAGCTCGGACCGTGGGGAACGACGACGGTTCCGTGACCACCAGCCTGTACATGAAGCAGGATATGGTGGGCCGTTCCCTGACTCTTGGTACCATCGGTTCTGATGGGAACGTGGCTGACAGTGACCGGATTGCTTCTTTGTATCAGACTCAGTCTAAGGCAGAAAACGATACGGCCATGACCGGGCATCTGTTCCTGTCGGGGGAAAAGCGGACTAAAGCTGCAGGAAATCCTAGTATTACTCATACTTCAGCCGATTTATTTGTAAAAGATGGGGCAGAAGGTGATAAAGGCTATCTGAAAGATCCGGATTTGCCCGTTACCCGGATTTATTATACCGATGAAGGCAATGACACCTATGCCCTGGCTACTATGAAGGATGGCCTTCATGTGGCTGGCGACAGCGGGATAACAAGCGATTTGTTCCTGAACCAGACGCTGAACCTGAAAGGAAATGGAACGGCTCAGACTGGCTATACCAGCGGTAATATTGGTATCTATTCCAATGGAAACGGGACGTTGGATATCCAGCTGGCGGATACCCTGATGGGGCTGAAGAATATCGGCTTCGCTGATTCCACCGTCAGTATCGGCCAGAACGGAATCAATGCTGGCGGTAATCAGATTACAAGTGTTGCCAGCGGACTGCCTTCTGGAACGGCTTTAAAGGATGCGGCAGGTGCTATACTGCAAAATGCAGCAAATATCGAAGATGTGAAGAATGCCGCAGCGGCCGCTTCTGCGGAAGTGAAAGCTGGAAAGAACGTGACTGTGACCAAAGACACCACCAGCGCCAAAGACGGCCATACCATCTATACGGTGGCAGCCGACTTCAACGGAGCTGATGTGAGCGGGTCCAATGCGGTGGCCTACGATGGGGCGGACAAGGATACCGTTACCCTCAAGGGAACCCAGGGAACCCGGCTGACCAATCTGGCGGACGGAATCATCAGTTCTACCTCTACGGATGCGGTCACGGGCAGACAGCTGAACGAAGTCATCACGACTCGGAATCAGCCCATCAATGTGGCCGGGGATACCGGTTCCGCCGTGAAGTTGAATCATGGCAATACACTGACTATCTCTGGGGACTCCAATATCAGCACCAGTTCTTCTGGCAGTGATACGGCCAGGGATGGTACACTGCAGGTTTCCCTGGCGGATAACGTATATCTGAAGGGCATCCACATCGGCAGCACCTATCCCAGCCGCGACAATACCAGTGTGGACAGCGTGGCCTTGACGGCAGATGCTGCCAACCAGACGGGAATCCTGACCCTGCGGGGTGATGCCACCCATGTCAGTGACACCTATCCCCGGGCGCAGGCGGATATTTCCGTCCTCAGCGCCGCTCCGGGGCAGACCTATATGGCTGCTCCTTTCCTGCAGGAAGTGTACCAGACCAACGGTTCCGGTACCACTACGATGAATCAGCCTGTGCGCCTTGCCTATCGGGATAACTACAATACGGCCCACCAGATTGCTACCCTGGACGACGGCTATATCTTCTCCGGCGACAATGGGGACAAGAACTTGACGGAAAAGTTGAACGGCACCGTAGCACTGCGTGGCATGGATAACGAACATGCGTCCCATGTCACGTCCGATACTGCCGACACGTATCTGACGAAAAATAACATCGGTGTAGTGACGAAACCTAAGATTCTGAACGAAGACGGCACTACCCAGGGCGGGGAAGTGGAAATCCGGCTGGCCAAGAACTTAACGGGTCTGACCAGTGCCACCTTTACCAATGACAACGGGGATACGGCGGTGATTGATGCCAAGAACCTGAAGCTGACGCTGAACGCCCAGGCCGAGGGCAAATCCCCTGTCAGCCTGACCAGCAACGGCTTGGACAATGGCAATAATAAAATCACCAATGTGCAAGCCGGGACTTCGGACCTGGATGCGGTGAACTACGGCCAGATCAAATCCATCATCAATGCCGATGATGGGAACATCAAAGGGCTGACTTTCGCAGCCGGTGACAACACGTCGGCTACGGTCCATCTGGGCGATACTCTGAAGATCGCCGGTGCGACGGACCCGGATAGGGCCCAGAATATCCATACCACGGTGAAGGATGGGACTATGACTCTCCAGCTGGACCGGAAAATCCAGGTGGATGAACTCCATGTTGGTCAGAAAGACAGCGATGCAGCTTCCCTGACTGCTGTCAAGCTGGATGGAGAGACCGGTTCCATTGGCCAGCTGTATCTGCGGGGGATGGGAAGTGCCCAGGCCAATGTCATGACCAAGATGGGGACCGCTTCCCTGGCCAGCACGGACGATACCACTACCCGTCTGACCTACAACAACGGCAATGTGGGCAATACCCACGAAATCGCCATTTTGGAAGACGGGCTGCGTTTCACCGGGGATAACTACGTGGCAGCTAGCGGGGATACTGCGGAACAGAACGTGGTGAAGACTCAGCTGAATCAGACCCTCTCCATCACCGGCGGCCAGACCGATACCCAGCAGCTCACTGCCCTGACAGACAAGAATATCGGGGTGGTGGCGGAAAACAACGGTCTCAGCGTCCGCTTGTCCAAAGTCCTAGATGGAATGACGGATATCTACATGGGTGATACCCGTGAAAATGCATCCCATCTGACCAAGAACGGGCTCTATCTGAGTCCCAAGAGCAGTACGGAGTATAAGGCAAAATTCACCGCCGATAATGGCATCTCTGCCGGCAGCCAGACCATCAATGATGTGGCCGATGGAGTGAAAGATAGCGATGCGGCGACTTACGGACAGCTGAAGAAAATCGAAGCCAAGGCCAGTGTGGCTACTAAATTGACAGTGAACCACAACCAGCCGGACGGTAACCTGACCCTGACGGATACCCCGGATGCGGACGGCATCCACCACTCTTATGATGTGGCGCTCAGCGATAAAATCATGCTGGGCAGCGGTGGTGCCGGCAATTCCATCACTCTGGACGGCAATGCTAATACCATCAACGGCGGCAGCTATGTGAAGTTTGGCGGCGATGCAGCCAGCAAGGCACAGCCTCTGACAATCGGCTGGCAGTCGGCAGCCCAGCAGGATGTGATTACGGAAGAAGCCAAAGGTTCTCAGACGGGGAACTTCATCAACGGTCTCAGCAATACTCGCTGGGATCCCCTGAATGTGGGCTACAGTCCCAACCGGGCGGCTACAGAAGGTCAGCTGCGGGATTTGGAAAAACGGGTTTGGGAAAACCCCATCACCTTCCTGGGAAACCATGATGCAGACAAGATGGCGGAAGAAAGCAAGGGCATTAACGCTGAATTGGGCTCCCAGGTGCGGATTATCGGCACCGGAACCGGTGAGGCTGGAGATTTCGATGCTTCGAACCTCAACGTCATTGCAGGCAAGACACCGGATGGGAAGAGCGATGCCCTGATCATCCAGATGAAAAAGGCTCCCAGCTTTACTACGGTCCATGCCGGGACTCCCGATGCACAGGGCGTCTATCCTGTAAGCGTAGGCCAGGTAACGGTTACCCGGGATGGCAAGACGCAGACCGTAGATGGCGTGGTCATCACCGATGGTCCTATGATTACCAAAGATGGCATCAACAACTACGGCAAACAGATCACCCATATGAAGAGCGGCGGTATCTACAATGAGGAAGATAAGAAATATCATTACGAAAGTGATGAAGTAGGTACTAACGCCGCTACCATTCAGGACGTCAAGAATATTGCCAATGCAGCAGCCCAGTCCGAAGCGGAAGCCAAACGGGTGACCGTCAGCGGTGTCAATGACAACATCACCGTGACAACGGCAGCTGACAATCCCAACCACTATCAGGTCAAACTCGGCGATACGCTGAAATTGGGCCAGGATTCTAAGGACAATGCCAATATCATCATCGATGGCCAGAAGGGAAAAGTGACGATAGGCAGCGGTTCCACCGGCAATAATTCCGTCATCATTGATGGAAATGGCGGGACCGTGACTATTGGTAACGGCACCAGCGGCCATCAGAAGGTGACTGTCGATGGCAACCATGGTACCATCACGGGCCTCACGAATAAAGATTGGGATGGTCAAAATATCGTCTCTGGCCAGGCTGCTACGGAAGACCAGTTGAAAAAGGTAGCTGATTCTGTCAGCAATCTGGATAAGGCGGCCTCCAAGACCGACTTCCAGCTGGTAGGCGAAAAGGACAAGGAAGGCAACTACACCGGGAACTATCAGGTTTCCAAGGACAATCAGGTGAAACTCCATGTCCAGGACAAGATGCATCCGAATCAGGGAAAAGACATCACCATCGACAATGTGGCCCAAGCTTCGGATCTGGGAGATGTTTCCCGGATTAGCGAAGACATCCAGAACAAGGGGAACAATAATGTGGTGGATGCCTTGAACAACCTGAACCAGAAGGTGAAGGATGCGGCCAACGGCAGCTGGGAAAGCCAAATCGACGGCAAGGCTGTGAAGAAGGTCAAGGCGGGCGACGTCCAGAACTTTACCAGCGGTGATAACATCGAACTGTCCAACGACAACGGGGCCATCAAGATTTCCACTAAGAAAGATGTGTCCTTTGACAAGGTGACTATCGGCAGCAGCGATAGCCCGATGACGTTGGACAAAGATGGGCTCCAGACCGGCAAGGTCAAAGTATCCCATAGTGAAATCAATGCCGGCGGCAACCAAATTCATGGCGTGGCTGACGGCACGGAAAAGGACGATGCAGCGACCGTTGGCCAGGTAGATACTAAAGTAGATAAAGTGGATGCTAAGGTAGAAAAAGTAGCCGATGCTGCCGGGACGGCTATCAATACTTTGGGGAATCACATCAACCGTCTCGACCGGCGCATCAATAAGGTCGGTGCCGGTGCGGCTGCCCTGGCAGCACTCCATCCGGATCCCAATTCTGATGATGATTTGAGCTTTGCTGCCGGCATTGGGAACTACCGCGGTTCGACAGCCGCTGCCCTTGGGGCCTTCTATCGGCCTAGCGACAACGTTACGGTCAGCATGGGGGCGACGATTGGCAATGGCGAGAATATGGTCAATGCCGGCGTCACGATCGGCGTCGGGGAAGGCGTGGGCCGCAATCCGTCGACGCGCAAGGCCATGGTCAAAGAAATTTCCCAGTTGAAAGAGGCCAATGCCGCGAAAGATGCGGAAGTCCGCGATTTGAAGAAACAAGTCCAAACGTTGCAGAAACAGAATGAAGATACGCAGGAAAAATTGAAGCGTATTATGGAAAAACTGGGAATATAAAGTATAATAGACATGTTTGATGTTTGATGTTTGATGTTTGATGTTTGATGTTTGATGTTTGAATCTGGAAAGGTGGTCTTATGGAAGATAAATTGGTCATTATCCGCGGGGCTGGGGACCTGGCGACGGGCGTGGCCCAGTCTTTGTATGAGGCTGGGTTCCGCCTGCTGTTATTGGAGGTGGAGAAGCCATCGGCTATCCGGCGTCAGGTGGCACTTTGTGAAGCCGTTTACGATGGAACGGCTGTTGTCGAGAACCTGACTTGCTGCCGCTGTCAGTCTTTGTCCGAGGTACGGCAGGCTTGGGACAGTGATGAAATCCCGCTGCTTGTCGACCCGGAAGGGGCGTCGATTGCGGTGCTGAAGCCCTGGGCCGTCGTCGACGCTATCCTGGCCAAAAAAAATCTGGGGACCAATCGCAACATGGCCGGTCATACGGTGGCTTTGGGGCCGGGATTTACGGCCGGTGTCGACGTCGATGCCGTCATTGAAACCAAGCGGGGCCATCAGCTGGGGCGTATCATCTGGCAGGGTACGGCCATTGCCAATACGGGGATTCCCGGCCTGATTGCCGGCTATGGCAGGGAGCGCGTCATCCACAGCCAGCAGGCCGGATTCGTATACGGCTTGGTCCACATTGGCGATAAAGTAAAAAAAGGACAGCCCATGGCTGTCCTGACAGAAGAGCCCATCCCTTCTGGTATGGCTGTGACGGAACGTATGGGGACGCCGGTTCTGGCGTCGCTGACGGGGTTCGTCCGGGGGCTGATCCGCAATGGTTATCGCGTGCCGCAGGGCTTCAAGATTGCCGATATCGACCCGCGGGACGATGAACGGGAGAATTGCTTTACGATTTCCGACAAAGCCCGCAGCCTCGGCGGTGCCGTCCTGACGGCCCTGCTTTGGATGGGGAAGGGGGAATTTTCGTGAAGATGAATCAAGATGACTTACATTTTTCGTCGTGTCGTGAATTGCCCTATATCGATTATTATCAAGGCGCAGCAGATAAGAATCAGTCCATTGCCATCGAAGTGATGACGCCGCTCTACCTTGACGGGCAGCGCATCAGTACGCTCATTTCTTCGCCGGAAGATATCGATGTCCTGGCCGCTGGTTACTGCCTGGCCGAAGGGAAAATATCGGCTGGCCGCAAGCTGGCTGGTGTCTGCCTGCACGATGGAGCGGCCTGGGTCACGACGGAAACCGGTACGGCACGGGTTGCAGAAAAGCCTCCTTTTGTGCCGATTACGGCAAAGCAGCTCTGCTCTTATGGCGGCCTCTTGGACAGCTTGTCGACGGCCCATCACGCATCGCACGGCGTCCACGAAGGGGCCTTGGTCCAGGGGGATGAAGTCCTCGTCTATACGGAAGATATCGGCCGTCACAATGTCCTCGACCGCCTGCGGGGTTTCGTAGAGTTACAGCACATCGACGTCGGTCAGGCCGTCCTGGTCTTCAGCGGCCGCGTGCCCCAATCGGTCATCGAAAAGGTCCATGGCCTAGGCGTGCGCTTCCTGGCATCGCGGGCCTTGCCGACGAGCCTGGGCGTGTCCCTGGCGGAGCAGTACCAAATTACCCTGGCCTGCGGCTTGCGGCCGGACTCTTTCAAAATATTTGCTCATCCAGAACGGGTTTTATCCCAGTTTCGCCAGAAGACTCCTTCCTCTTAGGTCGGGGATGAATGGCGATGGATTTCGCAGGTTCGATGCCTGCGAAATCCACCCTATGTCTTTTCTGTCTTAGCCTTTTCACCTCGGCTAG